>DATINJ010000369.1:0-22960 GCA_035474375.1 Kineosporiaceae bacterium
GCACATCGGGCATGTTCGGGCCCAGGTCTCGTTCGACGTCCTGCGCCGCTGGTTGATCAGCAATGGGCAATCGGTGACCTACGTCCGGAACGTCACCGATATCGACGACAAGATCCTGATCAAGTCGGCCGCCGAGGGCGCCGACTGGTGGGCCCACGCGTTCCGGTTCGAGCAGGAGTTCACTGCCGCCTACGACGAGCTGAACGTGTTGCCTCCGACGATCGAGCCGCGGGCCACTGGTCACATCATCGAGATGATCGAGCTGATCGAGCGGCTGATCGCGCGCGGCCACGCGTATCCGGCCGAGGACGGTTCCGGCGACGTCTACTTCGACGTCCGGTCCTACCCCGGCTATGGCGAGCTGACCCACCAGCGGGTAGACGACATGGAGGCGGCGGCCGACGCCGATCCGAACGCCCGTAAACGGCATCCGCAGGATTTCGCCCTCTGGAAGAGCAGCAAGACCGGCGAGCCGCCGACGGCGTCCTGGCCGACCCCGTGGGGTCGCGGCCGGCCGGGCTGGCACCTGGAATGCTCGGCGATGGCCTCGCGTTACCTCGGGGCGGAGTTCGACATTCACGGCGGCGGCATCGACTTGCGCTTTCCGCACCACGAGAACGAGCTGGCTCAGTCCCGCGCGGCCGGCGAGTCGTTTGCCCGGTACTGGCTGCACAACGGCCTGGTGGTTGCCGCCGGTGAGAAGATGAGCAAGTCACTGGGTAACGGGCTGACGATCGAGGCGCTGGTCGAGCACGTGCGGCCGGTGGTTCTGCGGTACCTGCTGGCGGCACCGCACTACCGCTCGAACATCGAGGTCAACCAAGACTCGATGACCGAGGCCACTGCGGCGTACGAGCGGATCGAAGGATTCGTGCTGCGGGCTACCGAGCGGCTCGCCGCTTCGAGGGTTTCGACGCTCGACCGAGGCCAGGTCCCGGCCGCGTTCGCCGCGGCGTTGGACGACGACCTGAGCACGCCGGCCGGCGTCGCCGTCCTGCATGACACCGTGCGAGCCGGAAATGTGGCGCTTACCGAAGGCGACGATGACGCCGTCCAACGGGCCCTGACCGAGGTCCGGGCGATGGCGGCGGTACTGGGCGTCGACCCGCTCGATGCACACTGGCAGGGCGGCGACGCAGGCGGCGACGCCAGACTGCGCACCGCCCTCGACATCCTGGTTCGGGCCGAACTGGATGCCCGTTCTCAGGCCCGCAAGGAACGAGACTTCGGCACAGCCGATGCAATTCGCAACCGGCTGGCTGCAGCCGGGGTCGCCGTCGAGGACACCCCCGACGGGGCCCGCTGGACTTTGGAGACGAACGACAATGGCAGGTAACTCGCAGCGCAAGGGCGCCACTCGGCGTCCGGGGTCGAAGAAGGGCCCCACCGTCGGTTCCGGCGGTCAGCCGCGAAAGAGCCTTCAGGGCAGGGGGCCGACACCGAAGGCGGTGGAGCGGCCGTACCACCCCGCAGCCAAGCAAGCGAAGCGGGATGGGGCGAAACGGGACGGCGCGGCCCGTAGCACCCCCCGCGCATCCAGCTCCAGCAACAGCAGTTCGGTGCGTCGGTCGTCGGGTACCAGTGAGATGGTCGGCGGTCGCAATCCGGTGGTTGAGGCGCTGCGGGCCGGGGTCCCGGCCAAGGCGCTGTACGTGGCAAGCCGGATCGAGAGTGACGAGCGGGTCCGGGAGGCGCTGAAGCTGGCCGCCGATCTCGGACTGCCGCTGCTGGAGGCGTCCAAGGTCGACCTGGATCGGATGACGAACGGCGGCGTCCATCAGGGTCTCGTCCTGCAGGTGCCGGCGTACAAGTACGCGCATCCGGACGACCTGCTGGTGGCGGCCAAGAAGTCCGGTCGACCGCCGCTGCTGGTCGCGTTGGACGGGGTCACCGACCCGCGCAACCTCGGCGCCGTGGTGCGTTCCGCGGCGGCGTTCGGTGGGCACGGGGTGATCGTGCCGGAGCGCCGGGCGGCCGGGATGACGGCCTCGGCCTGGAAGGTGTCGGCGGGTGCCGCTGCCCGGGTGCCGGTCGCCAGGGCGACCAACCTGAACCGGACCCTGCTGGCGCTCAAGGAGGCCGGCTGCTTCATCGTCGGTCTGGATGCCGGTGGCGACGTGCAGCTGCCGGAACTGGACTTTGCCACCGACCCGCTGGTCCTGGTGGCTGGTTCCGAAGGCAAGGGTCTGTCCCGGCTGGTCCGGGAGAACTGTGACGTGATCGCCTCGATCCCGATGATGGGCGGCGGTATCGAGTCGCTGAACGCCGGGGTTGCCGCCGGGGTCGCCCTGTACGAGGTGGCCCGAAGAAGAAGTCTCTAGCTGAGCCGCTTCTGGCGGACAACCCGAGCCGTCCTGCTCGCCACGTGGCGCGAGCTGGCCGGGCGGGATCTGGTGCTCGCGTCCGCCGGCGCCACCCTCTACGGGGCGCTGGCGGCGGTGCCCTCGCTGCTGGTTGCGATCTCGGTGGGCGCCCTGCTGCTCGGACGGGATCGCCTGGCCAGCGGTGGCGAGCGGCTGGCCGACACCGTGCCGGCTGCCCTGGGAGCCGGTGGCTGGGTGGATGCCCTGTTCAGCGCCGGACTGTCACTGTCACCCCTGGCGGTGGCCTTCGCGATCTTCATGGGCTCGGCCTACGGTCGCGGTCTCAGCCGGGCCCTGCGCCGGTTCGCCCCGGCCACCGAGCGTGAGCTGCCACCGAGCTGGCGGTCCCGGGCGCTGACCCTTCCGCTGCTCGGCCTGGCCCCGCTGCTACTGGCGGCCCTGCTACTGGTGACTCCGGCCGTCGCCGACCTGTTGCAGGATGACACCCTGCTGGGCATCGCCGGGGCCTCCTACCTCGGCCTGAACGCCATCTGGGTGATCACCTGGTTGCCGCTGACCTGGGCTTTCCGGGTGGTCGCGCCAGGGCACCCGAGCTGGCGGGCGGCCCTCATCGGCGGCGTGGTGACCGGCGCCTTCATCTCCGGCTTCCTGCAGGGCTTCACCCTCTTCCTGGCCCTGCCGGTGGATCTCGGCCGGCCGTTCGGTGGCCTGGTCGAGGTCGGCGTCACCTCCGCCCTGCTGCTCTGGCTCTGGGTGCTGCACGTCGTGGTCTGCATCGGATACACCTTCACCTGGACCGTGGATGCCCAGTTGCGGGCACCGGTGGAAACCTCGCTGAGCGGGCAGGTAGCTTCTCCCGAATAACCTGCTCGACGCATTCCTGGCGCGGGCCAGATTTGTCTTCGTCGGGTTTTCGTCAGGCTTTCGTCAGGGCAGTAGCGATCCGGCGAATTCTCCAGCAGATGGTTTTCGGGAATTCCCGGGATTTCCGTCTCCAGGGTTCTCCAATTCGGCGGCGACCAGCATCGCCGTCATCTCCGCTCGCTCGCAGACGTACGCATGACCGGCGCCGGCCAGCAGCTGTACCGATACTGGCCGACCCGTTACCGCGGCCCAGCCGCGGTCGTCCTGGCCAGCGGTCATCGGATCGTCGCTCCCGAACAAGGCGCTCACCGCGCAGGTCAGCGGAGTGGATACGGCCCGGAAGGGGTAGCCCTCCAGGAGTTTCAGATCGGCCGCGACGATACCGGCGAAGTACGCGACAGCCTCTGGATCATCGGCGATCTCGGCAGGCAGCATGCCGAGTTCGCCTATTTGGCAGAGCAGTTCGTCGCTGGAGGCGGCTGGCTCAGCGGTTTCGGATCGGTGCGTCGGGGCCACACAACCGGAAATGATCAGCGAACGCAGCGCCGGTTCGGGGGACGTGGTGAGCTGCCGGGCCACCTCGTACGCCAGCAGCCCACCCAGGCTGTGGCCGAACAGCGCACAGTCGGAAACCCCCGGCTCGGCGCGAATCTGCCGAGTCAGGTCGGCGACGGCGTGCTCGAAATCCGGGACCTGCGGTTCGCGCGCGCGGGCCCCACGGCCGGGTAGTTCAAGGGCCCGGACCCCGGCTTTTCCGGTCAGCAGCCCCGGCCATTTCCGGTAGAGCGCCGCGGTACCACCGGCGTGCGGAATACAGAACAAAGTGAGCGTCATGTTAACCTCTGAATGTGTATGGGCTGAGGCTGAAAAAGCGGTTCACTTTGACGTCGCTTGGAGCGGCTTACACTCGGCTCTGGACGGCGAATGTGGTGTCGAACATCGGCGACGGTTGCTCGCTGGTGGCCTTTCCGTGGCTGGCCTCGACGCTGACCCGCGACCCGCTTCTGATCAGCGGCGCGCTGGTGGCGTCCCGGTTGCCGTGGGGTCTGTTCAGCCTCTTCGTCGGGGTTGTCGTCGACCGGTTCGACCGGCGCTACGTCATCGTGATCGCCAACCTCGTCCGCGGCCTGGTCATGGCCGGGCTGGCCGCGTTCCTGATCGCCGACGCACTGTCGATCTGGGCCCTCTACGCTTTTATCCTCGTCCTCGGCGCTTTCGAGGTGCTGGCCGATACCGCCTCCGGGGCGTTGCTCCCGCGAATCGTTCCGCCGGAGCAGCTGGAGAGTGCCAACGGCCGCCTCTGGTCGGCGCAATCGGCCGCGAACAACATTCTCGGCCCGCCGCTCGGTGGGGCGCTGCTGGCTCTCGGGCTGGCCGTGCCCTTCTTTGTCGACGCGGCTTCCTTCCTGCTCAGCGCCGGACTGCTGTTGTTGCTGCCAGGTCAGTTCCGGGTGCAGCGGGATCAGAGCGAACCGCGGGCGAGCTGGCGGGCGCAGTTGCGCGAAGGGTTCGCCTTCGTCTGGAGCGTGCCCGCGCTCAAAGTGCTGTTCCTCTCGGAGGCGGTGGTCAACGCCACTGCCACGATGGCGATCAGCACGTACGTGCTCTACGTGCGAGAGGTGCTGCACCTGTCCAGCGTCGCCTACGGGTTGCTGATGACGGCCGGTGCGATCGGAGTGATCACCGGTGGTCTGGCCGCAGCTGGCATCACCGAGCGACTCTCGCTGCATCGAGTCGTCATCCTGTTCTTCGCCGTGGCCACGCTGGCTCATCTGCTCACCGGACTGCTGCCGATCGTGTGGGTGGTCGCTGTCGGCGCCATCCTGTTCACCTTCGTGGCGATGCTGTGGAACGTGGTAACGGTCTCGCTGACCCAGCGGATCGTTCCGGACGCGCTGATGGGCCGGGTCGGCGGCGTCAACCGCTGGTTCTCCTTCGGGCTGATGCCGATCGGCGCCCTCGCCGCGGCCGGCGTGATCGCGAGCTTCGAACCGTACTTCGGCCGAACCACCGCGCTGCGGATGCCGTTCGTCGTCGCGGCCGGGGTGTTCCTGGTGACCGGTCTGCTCTCGGCGCCGGCCTTCACCGAACGGGCGCTGGTCGAGACCACGTCCTGACCGGCCGTTGGCAGCGCGGTGGCGGTGCTCACCGGTTCGCCAGCAGGTGCCGGCAGAGCAGTTCGGTACCCATCCCCGAGGTGATGCAGTAGGTCCGGCGGTGCCCGAGGGTCTTGTCGGCCCAGCTCGTGCTGCCGCCGTCGACGAGCGGGATCCGTCCGGCGTCCGGGGTGAAAGCCGCGATCTTGTAACAGAGATGCTTGTAGTACCCGACTCCGTAGGGCCGGTGCAGGTCGAAAACCAGGCGCGGGGCGAGCTGCGGAGCCAGCTCGCGGACGATCTCCCGGAATTTCTCGGTGATCTTCGCTCCGGAGCTGAACCCGTTCCGCTGCAACCATTCTGATGTGCCGGTCTGGTCAAACGAGGTTTCGGCCGGCACCTGAGCCAGCAGCGGATCGGCCTCGCCCTCGGCCGGGTGATTCGGTACCTCGATCACGCCGGCGGCGGCCAGTTGCCGGCTCAGCAGGACGTTGCTGATCGAGACCTTCAGCGTCACGTCCGTCCGCCCGGTACTCGCGATCACCGATTCCAGTACTCGCAGCTCGCTGGTCAGGTGGGCAAGCAGGGCGACAAGCTCCTGGTGCCCGTACGGGTTGCCGTGCGGGCCGATGCTCACCTGCGCCCAGACCTTGAAATGCGGCAACAGCGGGGAGTTTTCCGGGAACCGTTGGGACCGGGTGCTGCGGCAGTGGGCTGCCAACCGGACCGGATGGGCGGCCCCGGACTTGAGCCGGCGCACCGCCTCGGAGAACAATGCCGTGGTGGCGTCCGCGTTCACCTCCGATCCGCGCAGGGCGCTGACCACGTTCTTCTGGCTCACCCCGGCCAGTGCGTGATTGATGCCGAACGGCTGCAGCGGGGAGAGCTCGACGAACTCCAGGCCGGGCTCGGCCGCCATGATCAGCCCTTCCACCCGGTGCAGGAGTCGCGGGTCGACGGTGGACGCCCGGTGGAAGTGCGTGCCCGCTGCCACCGAGTGCGCCCGGACCTTCGCCGCCTGGTCGGCGCTGATCAGCGTCAACAGACTTTGCAGATCGGAGGGTGCCAGCTGGTTCAGCCGGTCGCCGATCTCGGCCAGCTCCTGGCCGCGGTGACCGAAGAGCGTTCTGGCCGCCGTCGCAGCGGCGGTCGAGACGGCAGAACCGGTGTCATTCATCAGGTGTCCTAGGGGGGTCGAGGCGCAGCATCGGCGGGGCCGTCTCCATGGTCATCGTCCAGCCCAGCCGGATCGACCACTGCGGTTCGGTGTGGCCGAAGTCCACATCGGCGACCACCGGATAGCTGGTGCCGACGAGGAGCTGGTCGAGGGCGTCGTCGAAGTTCGTGTACCCGGAGGCGGCGGCCTGCGGTCGCCCCCGCCGGCCGATCACCAGACCGGCCAGGTCGTTCAGCCGGCCGGTCTGCCGCCACTGGGTGAGCAGGGCGATGAACCGGTCCGGCCCGATGTCACTGTCCTCCAGCATCACGACGTGGCCTGCGGTCTGCGGCATCCAGGGAGTGCCGAAAAGCCCGGCCACCCCGATCAGGCAGCCGGCCAGGACCGGGCCGACGGCCCGCCCGGGACGCAGCGAACGCCACAGCGATGCCGGTCGCATCACCGGCGCGCGGTCGTCGTCCCGATCCCACCACGGGTTGTCGTCGGTGAAGTTGCCGGGCGACTCCAGCACCATCGGCGCACCGGACAGCGCCGCCCGCAACGAGTGGACATCGATCTCGAACGGTCCGCTCGGATGCCCGAATTCGGACACCAGCATCGGCCCGTGAATCGCCGGTACGCCCTCGGCATGGGCGGCCCAGAGGAGCGACGAGACATCGCTGTAGCCGATCAGGCAGACCCCGCTGCGGCGCAGCAGATCCCAGTCCAGATGCGGGATGACCAGGCTGACCGTCCAGCCTCCGGATGCCGCCATCACCGCGTCGACCTGACCGGAGCTGACCATCGCATGCAGCTCGTCAGCCAGCTGTTCCGGGGAGGCGGCCCCTGCTCGATCGAGACCGGCGTAGCTGGGTGCGAATTCCAGGTCGAACCCGGCGGCCTCGGCGTGCCGGCGGGCCCGGCCGGCCCGCCGAGGAAAGAGCGCGGGTGCCGGCGAGGACGGCGTCCAGATGCCGAGCCGGAGCCGCTGAGCCGCGAGCAGCGGTCCGGGCTCCTCGGTTCGGGATCCGATCGGTTTCGGGATCATGGTTGTGGTGTCCCGACGAACATGTCTCGGCAAGCGTCCAGACCGGTGACGGTGATGCCGGTGTCGAGCGGGTGCCGCCCGGACCAGTCGCCAGCCGCGAGCCGGTACTGCAACCAGTGAGCCGGCTTTCCCCGCCGCGACCGGATGACAAACCCGTCGTCCTGGTAGCCGTGCGCCTGATTCACCGCCCGGGAGGCCGGATTGTCCTGATAGCTGTTGCTCACCGCCCACTCGGCGGCGAGCTGCGTGAACCCCAGGTGCAGCACTGCCGCGCGCATCTCCTTGCCGAAACCCTGCCCCTGGTAAGGCAGCCCCAGCCAGGAACCGGTCCAGAACTCCCGGGTGACGGAAAAGTTCTCGGCCCAGATCGCCTTCATCCCGATCGGGCGACCCTGATGGTGGACGGCGAACTCCAGATGCCAGGAGTCCGCCGACCACCCCGCCCGGGTGGACCAGAGGAACTGCATGGCGTTGCGGGCCAGGTCGGCTTTCGGGGCGTCCGTCCATTCCTCGGAGAACGGCATGAAGTCGGGGGCGTGGACGCCGCCCAGGGCGACGTCACAGATCTCGGCGTACATGTCGTCGGTGGGTACCGTCAAGGTCAGCCGGGGGGTATGGACGGAGAGCCCGAACAGCGGCCACCAGGCTTCGGCGTCAGACACCACCTGCCCCCGGTACCACCGGACGGGTGCGGTGCAGGATCGGGAACGGCGTGGGCTCCTGGTTGCGGTACAGCAGCACCGCGAACCCGGCGTGCCGCAGGTTCTCGTTGAACAGGGTGTAGAAGTGATGCAAGCGTTCCGCTGCGGCGGTCAAGACAGGCTGGGGGAGCATGGTATTCGACTCCTGAGCGACCACGGCATCGACGTAGCGGGCAATCTCGATCGGGGTGAGGTCGACGTATTCGAATTCCTGGGTCCAGTACGGTTGCCGGGTACCCTGCCCGAAAACCGGAATCCAGTCGTCCAGCCGCCGAACTCGCAGTGGCGCCCCGATCGCCTCCTCGACCTGGCTCAGCAGGGCCGCCGACGGTGTCGTCCGGTAGTAGATCGGAACCGCCGCCAAAGTGCCGAAGGGCCTCAGCACCCGGTAGTACTCGGCTACCGCTCGCGGTGCGTCCGGGATGAACGACGTCACGTTGCTGGCGTAGACGAGATCGAAATCGCCGGTCGGGTAGTCGATCGCTGTTCCGTCGCCGACCCGGAAGTGGGCATTGTCCAGTCCCAGCCGGCGAGCCTTGGCGCGGGAGAGTTTCACCGAGTACGGCTCGATGTCGATCCCGTGCACCGTTCCGGTTACCATACTGGCGAACTCCAGCACCGAAAAACCTGTATTTGAACCAACTTCCAGTATCCGCGAGGCGTATCTCAGGGTCGGGATCTGGGCCAGTACGGTGCGGATCGTCTCCGCCCCGCCGGAGCACATGTTCGGCTCGTTCAGCAGGCTGACGGTCTGGGAGAAGTTCAAGGTGGCGACGCTCTCGGCGGTCATCACGTCCGGGCTGAGGGTCTGGATCATTTCTGGAGTCCTTTCAGGAAGGAGCGAGAAGGAGCGGTTTCGGCAGTGCCGGGTCGAGCGAAAACGGTTCGACAGCAGTCTGGATCGGCAGCCTCGGCGGGCGCAGCCGGCCGGCCGCCAGCACCGCAACCGTGGGCAGCGATGGGCCCCAGGCGTGCGCGAAGACCCCGGTGTACGCGCCCGCCTCCAGGACGGCGATCTCGCGAGTTCCGATCGGCAGCTCGACGTCTCGGCAGAGCGTGCTGGTGGTGCAGCTTTGGTCGCCGAGGTGGAAGGTGGTGGTGGCGGCGCCCGGTGGCCAGTACAGCGGAACCGGGACGAAGTCCGAGCCAGGCACCGGGACCAGGTAATTCGTGCCCAGATCGGTGATCGCCCAGGTCGCCGCGGGCCGGGACTTGAGCGCGACGAAGCTGGCCAGGCCCACGGCGGCGTCCGACACCAGACTGCGCCCGGGTTCGCAGACGACGAGCGGCTGGTAGGGCAGCGTCGCCAGTTCGGTGGCCACTCGCTCCACCAACCGGGACAGGCCACCCTCCCGCTCCACCCGGATCCTGCTGGCCAGCCCGCCGCCGATGTCGAGCACCTGGAACCGCAGGCCATGCTGCTGGTCAGCGGCGCGTAGCACGGCGACGACGTGCCGCAGGTGCACGCTCACTTCCTCCGGGTCGGTGCAGTGGTGCAGGTCGTGGGCCAGGAGGCCGGTGAGCTCCAAGTGGTCTCCGGCCCGAACCAGGTCGGCGACTGCGAGAAACTCCTCCGGCCAGGTGAACCCGAGCCGGCCCGGGTCCTGCGGCCCGGCCGAGGTGGCGGCATCCCGGGCCAGCCGCAGCGCCACCCGTACCCGGCGCCCGGCCGCCCGGGCTGCGGCCTCGGTTCGGTGCACGTCCTCGACCGTGTCGAGCACGATGAACAACGGGTCGGCGTCAACCGAAGCCGCGGTGAAGCTCGCTGACCGGCCGAGCCCATTGATCACCAGGCGATTCCCGGTGACACCCAGTTCAGTGGCCAGCCTCAGCTCCCGCTCGCTCATCACCTCCAGGCCGGCACCGGACTCGACAATCGCGGCGCAAACGTCGGTCTGGTAGCTGGCTTTGAGCGCGTAGAACACCTCGACGCCGCCGGGCAGCGACTCGAACGCCGCCGCGTACCACCGCACGTTGGCCGCCGCCCGCTCGGGCAGATGCACGATGCTCGGCCCCGGCAAGACGGACCGCCAGCTCTCGATCGGCTCACCAGCCAGGAGAAGGCGGCCGTCGACGTCGTAGTCGAGCAGGTCGTGATGGTCCAGGTAACTGCGGACGTCGAAACCCTTCATGCCGGTCCGCCGGTCCGGATCGCCACCTTGGGCAGCCGACCGTCGGCCACCAGGGAACCCCGGCTCTCCGCGATCAGCCGGGTCGCTCGCACGCTGCCGGCGGTGGCCATCTCGTTGAACCGGCTCATCGACGCTCGGGCCCGGTCGAAGTCACCGCTCTCCAGGCACTCGTCGACGTCCCCGAAGGTCTCGTTCAACTGGGTCATGAACGGTGCCAGCTCGTCGGTGAAGAAGAACTTGCGCTTGTATCCGCGCTCCCCGCCGGAGACGGTGTCCAGGTGCTGGCGGAACAACAGGTTCTGGTAGTAGATCTCCCGGTAGGTCTTGCCGTTCATCAACATGCTCTCGTTGATCGCCGCGGAACGGACCATCGGCGGCAGCACCCGGTTCTCCAGTTCCTCCAGCCCGCCCTGGGTTTCGTGCAAGTAGAGCTGCTTGTCGAGCCAGGTGACATCCGGGTGGTGCATCCACGGGGTGCGCGGCTGCAGCAGTGGCGGGTACACCACGATGTGCCCGAGGCCCACGTCCTGGACGAAGTCGATGGTCGCTTGCCGGGAGGACTCGCTCTCGCCCGGTGAGGGATAGATCAGGCTCATGATGTAGCCGATCTTGTGCTCGTTCAGGAACTCGCAGACCTGCTTGGTCTTCTCCATGTCCCGGCGCTTGTCGTACGTCTGCTCCAGCAGGTTCTGCTGCGCGGTTTCGACGCCGATCCAGAGCAGCGGGATGTGCGCCGACGTCATCGCCTGCGCCTTGTTGATCCGGAAGTCGCGCAGCGACTGGAAGAAGTTCACCGCCAGGTCGAGCCCACGGTCCTGCATCCCGCCGTACAGCGCAACCGCGTGCGAGAAGGGCGTGTTCGACCCACCGCCGGTGAAATTGATGAAGCCGTGCCGGCGGTTGAGGTACTCCAGTTCATCGAGCACGTTCTCGGACTTGCGAATCCGCAGCCCGCCGCTCTTGATCGGATGGATGCAGAACCCGCATTTGTACTGGCAACCTCGGCTGTCCTCGAACGGGATGGTCAGCATCTTCTGATCCGGTGCCGCCGCCGCGGGGTACACGTCTGCGTCGTAGTTCGGGAAGGCGTCCCGGTAGGCCAGCTGGTCGCTCTCGAAGTGCCCGTTGCGGTGCACCTCGCCATCCCGCCGGAAGAGCAGATTGGGGACGTCGTCGAGCCGGTCGATGCTGCCGGCCACCCAGGCCGCGAAGCCCCGGAATCCGAGCTCGCCATCGGCGTACGCGGCGGCGTCAGCCATCTCGAAGTGGGTCATCACCCGGTCGAGGAAGTAGTCGACGTGCCCGCCACCGAGGATGATCCGCAGCCGCGGGAGCGCCCGGCGGACCACGCTGAGGATGGCATGCAGGTCGTGAATGCTGGGCTGGCTCCAGAGTTTGACCGCCAGCACGTCGATCTGGTCGATCGTGATCCGGGTGATCAGCTCATCGGCCAAGGTCAGCGCGGTGGCCCGGTTGAGCCGGTCGATCTCGGCGTCCACCTCCGTCGCCTCGTCCAGGGTCGCCGTCCGGGGCCGGCCCTCGGCCAGTACCTCGGCCCGCACCTGAGCCCGCAGGCCTGGCACCTTTTCGCGAACGATCGGGTGGAACAACCGCTCGGCCATGTCGAGCGTCACGCAGTCGTGGATCTGCACCTGGTGGCCGTCCGCGATCAGCGTCCCGGCGAGGTAGGCCAGACCGTTGTCGGCCAGGAAGTAGCTGGTGTAGTCCGGGTACCCGGAGTAGTTCAGCAACAGGATTCGGGCGCCGGCGGTCCGGCTCGGGGACTCGTCCATGGTTCTGCTCCAATCGGCGTGGCGCACGGGGCTCAAGGGTTGATCGAGCGACCGTTCTCCCGGGGCAGGAGCTGCATGTCACGGATGTCCAGGTGATTGGTCAGCCACATCAGGAACCGCTCGACGCCGAGCCCGAAACCGGCCGTGCGCATTGGCTTGATGTCGCGGATGTCGGAGTACCAGCCGTACGGAGCCGGGTCCACGTCGTGGAGCTGCAGCGCCGAGGCGAGTTGATCGGACGTGGCGTGCCGCTCGCCGGCGCCGACGGTCTCGCCGATCCCGAACAGCAGGTCGCCGTTGAGCGCCACCGGGGACGATCCACCGGCTCCCTCGTCGTAGGCCTGGTAGAAGGGCACCGCCAGGTGATCCCAGTTGGTGACCCAGGTGAATGGTCCGACAGTCTTCATCAGTCGTGCCTCGCCTTCCGGTGAAAGTCCTCGCCAGCTGTCGTGTTGCTCGATCCCGAAGCCGTCCAAGATCAGCGCGGCATCGTCGAAAGTGATCCGCCGGAACTCGGTTCCGGCCGCCATCCGCAGCACGTGATCGACGCTGCCAGCGGTCTGCTGGATCACGTCCTCGTGGGCCGCGAGGAATCCACTGGCCAGGAACATCAGGTAGTCCTGGACCACGGTGATCACATCGTCCAGGCCACCGGGGATCTCAGCCTCGCTGTGGAAGAACTGTGCCAGGTGCCGGGCGTCGGTCTGCTCGCCGCGGAACGACGGCATGATGTAGTAGCTGGCGGTGTCGGTGAGGCGGCACCCGTACTCGAGCATGAACTGCATCGAGTCCGCGAGGTACGTCGGCACCCCGCACAGGTTCACCTGCACCGGCTTGGAATCACTGCCCAGCCCCATCGGGCTGGAGATCGCTCCGGTGGTGATCGGCAGGTGCAGAGTCTTCGCCTTGCGGGCCCGCCAGAAATCCACCGTCAATTCATTGAAGGTGGTCTGCAGGTCGGCCAGCATCCGATACCAGGGTCCGGTCAACCCCAGCACGTGGTGCTCGCCGATGCGGTCCCACAGTTGGGTGGGTACCAAGGCGGTCGGGCTCTCTATTGTCAGGGCATTCTGCACGATGCTCACCCGCAGTAGGTGAACGCGGCGGAGACTGCGAACGGGTGGTCGAGATCGTCGATGACCAGGTCGCCGGCGAATTCCCGCTCAGATCCGGATGTCATCATGAGTTCCGTTCGGCGCCAGGCAGATTCGCTTGCCGATGCGGTCCGGAGAGCAGTCGCGGTGCTGATCACAGGGAGCCTCCTGGGGCTGAAGTGAATTGGCGATGGGAAGAATTGTGCGATGGTTTCCAGGGGTTGTGGAAGGTGCGCAGATCACCACTGCGATGTGAGGAATTCACACTCGATCGATGACGATTTGCGTGGCTGCAGACCGGGTCCGACGGTTAAATTCGCCGTCATGCTTAACGTGCGAGAGATACCGACGTCCGGCATCCTGAGTGCCGAGCATCCCCCTGTCCCGCCGGCGCCCGACCGGGCCGACCGGGCTGACCGGCCCGACCGGGCTGACGGGACGGCCGCGCCGGCCGTCGATCCGTTGGGGCCGACGTCTCGGACGCTGATCGGTCTGCTCGCCCGAAGCATCCGCTTGCACCCGAACCGCCCTGCGGTCGCCGACGATCGACAGACGCTGACCTACGCGCAGCTCGACCGCCACTCCGACCTGGTCGCCGCCGCGCTGTCCGCCCAGGGTGTCACCGTCGAACACCGGGTCGGCATCCACCTGCAGCGTTCCGTTGACCTGGTGGTGGCCGTCCTCGGTGTGCTGAAGGCCGGTGCGGCGTACGTGGCGATCGACACCCGATACCCGCCCGCGCGCCGGGATCTGATGCTGAGCGCCAGCGGCGCCCGGGTGGTCCTCACCGAGTCCGCATTCGCTGCCGCGCTTCGTCCCGTCGTCCCGACCGTGTTGCTGCTCGACCAGGCTGTCCAGCCGGACGAGACTGGCCAGGTCGGTGGGGTGCGAACGACGTCGCAGCCGGTGGTGACGGATTCGATGGCAGCCTGCGTGATGTTCACGTCCGGCTCCGCCGGAACGCCCAAGGGCATCGTCCTGGAGCACGCCAACCTGGTGTCGTTCGCCGTCAATTCGGGTCTACCCCAGCTCACGCCGCGCGACCGAGTCGGGCAGATCTCCAGCGTCTCCTTCGACGCGTTCCATTTTGAACTGTGGAGCACCCTTGCCGCCGGCGCCGAGCTGATCATCCTGCCGGCTGTCACCGACCTGATCGCCGCCGATTTCCAGCGCCAGATGAGGCGTTACGGCATCTCGGCGATGCTGGTGCCGACCATGGTCGTCAACCATGTGGTCCGCGAGGACCGGGACGCCTTCTCCTCGCTTCGATTACTGCAGGTGGGCGGCGACGTCCTGCAGCCTTGGGCCTGCCGCGACCTGCTGGCCGGCAAGTTCGAAGGCGAGCTGTACAACCTCTACGGGCCGAGCGAGATCACCACCGCCTGCACCGCCCACCGGGTGACCCGGGAGGACGCCGCCGGTGAGACGATCCCGATCGGGCAGCCGCTGGACGGCGTCACCCTGCAGGTGGTGTCGGCGGACCTTCGCCCGGTGCCGGTGGGGGAGATCGGCGAGTTGCTCGTCAGCGGTCCCGGCGTCGCCCGGGGATATCTCGACGCTCCCGAGCTGACCGCCGACCGCTTCCGTACCGATCCGGCCTCGGGTCTGACCGAGCGCTACTACCGCACCGGCGACCTGGTGCGCGCGCGGGCGGACGGTGCTCTGCTGTTCATCGGCCGGGTGGATGACCAGGTCAAGATCCGGGGCTACCGGGTCGAGTTGGGCGAGGTCGAGCGCGGGCTGGCTCGGCATCCCGCCGTCCGGGAGGCGGTGATCCTGGCTGATGGCGAGGGTGACGGTCGCCGGCTGATCGCGTTCGTCGTTCCCGAGGGGTCACTCTCGATGAAGGATCTGCGGACCCACGCCGCAGCGGAATTGCCGCACTTCATGGTGCCCAGCACCATCCTCCAGCTGTCCCAGATCCCGGCCGGTGATCACGGCAAGCGGGACCTCGACGCGCTCCGCCTCCTGCTGGCCGGTCACCGCGAGCGGACCCGGACGTACGTCCCGCCGGTCGGTGAGACCGCGCGCTATCTGGCGGACCTCTGGACCGAACTGCTCGGCGTCGAGCAGATCGGGATGACCGACGATTTCTTCGCTCTCGGTGGCCATTCGCTGCTCGTCTTCCGGATGCGCCGACAGATCGAACGCGAATGGGGGGTCGTCGTCGACCACCAGACGATGTGGAGCACGACCGGGCTCGCTGACCTGACTCGGGTGCTGGACGACTTGCTCTGCGCGGTCCCGGATCGAGTGGAACCCTGATGTCCTCCAGCACGGTCGATCTCGATCAGGTCGGGCTCGAGCAGATCGACCTCACCGACGTCGACCTCTTCGTTCGCGGTGACCATCCGGAGGTGTTCAGCAGGCTCCGGCGCAGCCGCCCGGTGCACGAGAACATTTCCGGTAATGAGCGTTTCATTGCCCTCACCCGGTACGACGACGTGCTGTGGGCTTACCGCAACCACGAGCTGTTCGGCTCCACCCGCGGCGCGATCCTCGGCGGCTCGTTCGGTCGCAGCGAGGACTCGGCGGCCGGCCGGATGCTGGTGGCCAGCGATCTGCCCGGGCACCGGCTGCTCAAGCAGCACATCCAGGCGGCGCTGTCGGGCTCCGTGACCGCGCGGATCCGCGAGCAGATCGGCCGGCTGCTGGAGCGGGCGATAGGGCAGGCGATCGCTGACGGGGGTTGCGATTTCGCCACCCAGATCGCCACCGAACTTCCGGCCGGGGCATTGATGGTGGTGATGGGTATCGGCCACGCCGACGCGCACCACCTGATCGGGTTGACCCGCCGGATGGTCGGCTTCCGCGATGAGGTCTTCGTGGACACTGGCGGTGACGTCCGGTTGCGGCTGGCCTGGTTGCAGGCGGAGATCTTCGAATTCTTCGCCGACCTGCTGGCCGAGCGCCGCAGGCAGCCGGGTGACGATCTGATCAGCCTGCTCTTGCGGGCGCAGCTCAACGGCCGACCGATGGGCGATGAGGAGATCCTTTACAACTGCATGAATGTGGCGGTCGGGGGCAACGAAACGTCGTCCTACACCGCCTGCACGGGAATGCTGGCGCTGATGGAGCATCCAGCGCAGTATGAGCTGCTGCGCTCCTCCCCGGCACTGCTGGATTCCGCGATCGAGGAGATGCTGCGCTACAGCTCCACGAACGCCTACGTGCAGCGAGTTGCCCGGCGCGACACGGTCCGGCACGGCGTGCCGATCCGCGAAGGCGACTCGGTCACGCTGTGGAACTTCTCCGCCAACCGGGACGAGGACCAGTTCCCGGACGCGGCCTGCTTCGACGTCACCCGTTCCCCGAACCGGCACCTGAGCTACGGCTCTGGCCTGCATCGCTGCATCGGGGCACCGATCGCCCAAGCCGAATTGGCGCTGCTGTTCCGGCGCTTGCTCGCGGCGCCGGTGCGGTGGCGCCCGGCCGGCCAGGCCCGGCGGTTGCGTTCCAACTTCATCCTCGGCATCACCGAGCTTCCCGTGGAGGTGGGATGAGCCAGGTAGCCTTCTCGGCTGTGTTCACTCCGTTGCCGGACAAACCAGCCCATGCCGAGCTAGAGCTGTCGATCCTCGACCGGTGGCGGGAGGAGGCGACCTTCGAGCGGGTTCGGGCCGCCAACCGCGGCGGGCCGAAGTTCAGTTTCATCGATGGCCCGGTGACCGCGAACAAGACCCTCGGGGTGCACACCGCCTGGGGTCGAACCTTGAAGGACGTGTTCCAGCGGTACAAGGCGCTGCGCGGGCATGATCAGCGCTACCAGAACGGGTTTGACTGCCAGGGGTTGTGGATCGAGGTCGGAGTGGAGAAGAGCCTCGGCCTGAATTCGAAGCGGGAGATCGAAGCCTACGGGCTCAAGGAGTTCGCCGCGCGCTGCCGGGAGGTGGCCGAGTGGTCGGCGAAACAGATCACCGCGGGATCGATCCGGCTCGGGCAGTGGATGGACTGGCCGAACAGCTATTTCACCAACTCCGACACGAACATCGAGTACATCTGGCGGTTCCTCAGCACGGTTCATGATCGAGGCATGCTTTACCGCGGGCACCGGATCACCGAGTGGTGCCCACGCTGCGGAACGTCGATCTCGGCCCACGAGCTCACCGGCAGTTACGTCGATCGGGACGACCCGTCGCTGTTCGTCCGGTTCCCGTTGCTCGAGCGCCCGGACGAGGCGCTGGTGATCTGGACGACGACGCCCTGGACACTGCCGGCGAACGTGGCGGCGGCAGTGAATCCGCAGGCCAGGTACGGCTTGCGGGACGGCGCCTGGACGGCGGTGGACCCGGCACAGGACGAATCCGGCTACCAGCAGGTGGTCAGCGGTGCGCAGATGGTCGGTTGGCGGTACGCGGGCCCGTTCGACGCGCTGGGGCCGGGGGCGGACGTCGATCATCGGGTGATCGGCTGGGACGACGTCACCCTGGACGAGGGCACCGGCATCGTTCATATCGCCCCCGGCTGCGGGGTCGAGGACTTCGAGCAGGGCCGGCTCCATGACCTGCCGGTGCTGACGCCGGTCGACGAGGCCGGCCAATTCCTCCCGGAGTACGGCTGGCTTGCCGGTCGGCAGACGTCGGCCGCGGCCGACGCGATCATCGAGGACCTACGCACCCGGGGGATTCTGGTCCGGGCTGGAGTGATCAACCACCGGTACCCGGAATGCTGGCGCTGTCACACCCCGCTGATCTTCCGGATCTCCGACGACTGGTTCATCGGGGTCGACGAGATCCGCGGTGCGCTGCGCGAGGCCAACGACACCGTCGAGTGGACCCCGTCGTCGATGGGTCGGCGGATGGACGACTGGCTGATCAACATGTCGGACTGGAACATCTCCAGGCGCCGGTACTACGGTCTCCCGCTGCCGTTCTATCCCTGCGCCTGCGGCCGGCTGAACGTGGTTTCCTCGAAGGCCGAGCTCTTGGCTCGGGCCACCGCTGAAGTCACCGATCTGGCCGAGCTCCGCCGACCCTGGATCGACGAGATCCTGATCGGCTGTGCCGACTGCGGCGATCCGGTTCGCCGGATCGAGGAGGTCGGTGACGTCTGGTTGGACGCCGGCATCGTCCCGTTCTCCACCCTCGGCTGGGGCAACGAGACGGCGATCCCGCAGGGGTTCGCGACCGGTGCCGCAGCCGGGCTGACCACCGCTGACCTGCCCGACGACGCGTACTGGCAGGAATGGTTCCCGGCCGACTGGGTGTCCGAGATGCGTGAGCAGACGCGGCTCTGGTTCTACTCGCAGCTGTTCATGTCGGTGGTGCTGACCGGTCGCGCGCCGTACCGGAAGGTCCTCGGCTACGAGAAGATGCTGGACGACACCGGCCGCGAGATGCATGGCTCGCATGGGAACATGATCGAGGCCGAGGCCGCGTTCGAGCGGATGGGCGCCGACGTCATGCGCTGGCAGTACTGCATGCAGCCACCGACGCAGAACCTGCTCTTCGGGTACGGCCCGGGCCAGGAGATCCAGCGGAAGCTGCTCACGTTGTGGAACAGCGTCTCGTTCTTCGTCCAGTACGCGAACATCGCAGGGTTCACCCCAGCCGGTCTCGACCCGCCTGCGGTGAGCCACGAGCTCGATCGGTGGGCCGTTGCCCGGACCGCACAGTTGGTCACCGAGGCGGGCCAGGCGTACGAGTCCTACCTGACCGTCGGAGTGATCCGGGCCTTCGAGAGTTACCTCGACGACCTGTCCAACTGGTACATCCGCCGGTCCCGGCGCCGGTTCTGGGCCGAGGACGAGGCCGCGCACCAGACCCTCTGGTACTGCCTGGTGACATCGCTGCAGGTGATGTCTCCGGTGATGCCCTTCCTCACCGAGCACCTCTGGAAGATCCTGGTCGCAGACGTGCTGCCGGGAGCGCCGGACTCGGTGTTCCTGGCCGGCTGGCCGCAGCCGTCCGGTGCCGACGAAGCGCTGTTGGCCGAGATGACGCTGGTGCGCCGGGTGGTGAACCTCGGTCGGCAGGCTCGAGCCTCGGCGCAGCTGCGGGGTCGCCAGCCGTTACGGACGCTGGCGGTCGAGGGTGCGGACGGCGCACAGGCCTATGCGGACATCGTCGCCGACGAGCTTCGGGTCAAGGAGGTCCGGTTCGGCCGGATCACCGCCTCGCAGCTGTCCGTTCGGCCGAATCTTCGGCTCCTCGGCCCGAGGCTCGGTCGCGACCTGCCGGCCGTGCGACAGGCCCTGTCCGAGGGTCGGTTCGAGGCACTTCCGGACGGGTCGATCGCGGTCGGGGAGCGGGTGTTCGGCCCGGACGAGGTGCTGATCGACCGGTCCGGCAAGGACGGCTGGGAGATGACCGGCGAGAACGGCGTGATCGTCGCGATCGACACCAACCTGGACGACGACCTGCGCCGGGAGGCCCGGCTGCTGGACGTCGTCCATCAGATCAACAGCGACCGCCGGGACGCCGGAATGAGCCTGACCGAAAGGATTTCCGTCGCCTTGCCGGCTTCGGACGCTGACCTGCTCGGCTACCGCGAGCGGCTGATGGCCGAGACTCTCGCGAGCGTGTTGACCGTCTCCGACGACGACCAATTGCGGATCGTCAGTGTCGACAACCAGTCCACCGACCCTGAACACAGGAGGTCCGCACCATCATGACCAGTGAGAACTCCGAACCGACCTGTGTGGCCTGCAAGTGGCAGCCGAAACTCATTGCCGCGCTGATGGAACGGGCCCGCGTCCACATCGTCCTCGACCAGTTCGACCAGGACTACGCCGCGCCCGACCCGGAGCTGCTGGCTCAGGCGGCGAGCGTGCACACGGTGAGCAATTTCAACGCCCTCGAAGAGTTGACCACGGTCGGCGTCCAACTGCTCCTGACCGACCCGACGATCGAACGCGTCATCAGTTTCACCGAGTTCAGCCAGCTCGGGGCCGGGCATCTGGCGTCCGTCCTGGGGTTGCCGCACGACGGCACGCGCTCGGCGGCGCAGCGTGACAAGCGACTGATGAAGCACCTGGTCTCGCAGGCCGGGGTCCGTACGGCCCGGTTCCATTCGCTGCCCGACCCGGGCGACCGAGCGGCGGTCGAGGCGCTCGCCCCCGAGGTGACCTATCCGGCGGTGCTCAAGCCGGCAGCCGGGTTCGGAACGATGAGCACGCGCACGGTATCGAGCCCCGCCGATCTGCTCGCCGCCACCGAGAACTTCCGCTACGAGCCAATGCTCGGTTCCCGGCAGCTGATGGTCGAGGAGTTCATCAGCGGCGACGAGTTCCACATCGATGCGCTCTGGGACGGCGGGGAACCGCAGTTCTTCGTGGTCTCGCAGTACTACACGCCCCGGCTGGTGATGCAGGAGGGCGGCGGCATCGACGGCAGCCGCGTGTTGCCCCGCACCGAGCACGAGGAGCTCTACCGGCGGTTGATCGAACTGAACCGCACGGTCAACACCGCGCTCGGGCTGGACCGCACGGTGACCCATCTCGAGGTCTTCCACACCCCGGACGACGAACTGGTGTTCTCCGAGATCGCCTCCCGGGTCGGTGGCGCCTGGACTCCGGTGCTGCTGGGGCAGGCGCTCGGCCGGGACATCTGGTCGGTCGCCGCCGAAGGGTTGCTCACCGGCTCGGTAGCCGGGCTGAGCGCCGACCCCGGGCACCTGGCCGGGATTCACCTGCGTCCGAGCCACCCCGGCGTGGTTACCGCCCTGCCGTCGGACGAGCGATTCCGGACCACCCCGGGCGTCCGCGACTGGCGTGTCCTGTGCCGCCCCGGCACCGAGTTCCTGCTCAATAACCCCTCGCAATGGGGGGTTTTCGTGGTGGTCGGCGGAAGCTCGGCGGAAGATCTGGACGCCAACGTGGCAGTGGCGATGCAGCGGCTACGGGTCGAGATCCGTCCGGCCGATCAGCCACGGGCTGCCCTGGTGCTCTCCCGGCGGATGGCCGGTGGGGTCCGGATCGCTGCCGCCTCGCTGCGGGAGCGGGGCTGGTCCCCGGTACTCGTGTCGGAGCGGGCGGACGACGCGAACGCCGTGCACTGCGACCACAGCGTCGTCCTCGACTGGGACCGCGACAGCGTTGCCGATCTGGACAAAGCGCTGGTCACGGCGGGCATCCAGCCCGAGGCCGTGGTCAACATGGTGGAGCCGCTGCTCGGCTGGCAAGCGCAGATCGCCGGGTACTACGGCTTGCCCGGCGCCGGCCTTGCCCAGGTGGCCGGCAAGGATGCGGTGCGCGCGGCCTGTGATGCGGCTGGTGTCTTTCCGCTTCGGTGGCGCAGCGGCTCCCTAGCCGACCTGGCCGAGCGGGCTGAGCTGACCGGCTCGGCGGACTCCGATCTCTTCCCGGTGATCGTGAAACCGGCTCGGGATACCGGCGCCTCCCGCAACGTGCACCGAGCCGACGACGCCGCCGGGCTGCGGCAGGTGATCAATACCGGGCTGGCCGAACTGGCCCGCGAGGACGTCTTCATCGTCGAGGAGTACGTCGACGGCCTGGAATTCTCGGTCGACGGTTTCGTCGCCGAGGGAGCCTTCACCCCGGTGCTGGTGGTCTCGAAACCAGGGTTCGACGAGGAACGCCATCACGACGCCGGCATCCTGTTCTCCCCACCGGTAGGGCTGGAAGCCGATACCGTGCAGCAATTCTGCGCTGATCTGGAGATGCTCGCGAAGTCGATCGGCGTCGACGGTGCCTGGTGGCACGCCGAGGGTCGGGTCCGTGCGGGCGGTCGGCCGGCGTTGATCGAGATCAATCCCCGACCCGGCGGTCGGCTGCACATCGAGGCCGCCCGGCGGCGGACCGGCGTCGACCCGATTGAGGTGCTGATCGACGGTGCCCTCGGAGTCCGGCCCCGGGCAACGGAACTGGCTGCCGGCGCTGGAAACGGCGACCAGATCGGCTTGGTGAACGTCGAACCCCGAGAACTGGGGATCGTCCGGTTGCAGACCACGGCAGCCGACTTGCTGGCGCTTCCGGGAGTGGTCGACGTCATGCTGATCGACGGCTTCCGGGTCGAGTCGCTGGACGAGGAGAACTTCTTCCTGACGGTGATGGTTCAGGCTCCCACCGTTGCCGAGGTCCGCCGGCTGGCCCAAACCGTATCCACGCAGATCCATTACACGGTCGACCCGCTCCCACGTGCGCAGTGACCAGTCGAAAAATAGCTTGAGGGCTGCACTCGGCTCGGAAGGGGCCGCAACCCGGCTCGGACTAACCTCTGCTGGAAACGCTTGCCGAGCGTCTTCTGGGAGTTAGTCCGAGCCGGGTTGCGTGCCGTCGAGTATCACCCAGCCCACCCTGCCGCGATTAGTCGAACTAGCCCCAACCCATTCCGTGATCATGCACGCTTGCCCGCCTCTGACCCGCGATCATGCACGGTTACCCACCTCTGGCCTGTGATCATGCACGCTTGCCCGCCTCTGGCCCGCGATCATGCACGGTTACCCCTTCAACGCGGGTAACCGTGCATGATCACCGCAGACGTTCGGGCACGGCCGCTCTCGCATTTCATCGCTCGGGGTGATCGGCACGATCATCGACGTTCAGTCGAACTAGCCGCAGCCCTCCGCGAAGATCGCCAGTTACGCCCGCAAGTAATGCCTTTCGCGGCACGAGAACGGGCACAACTGCCGATCACCCAGGGGCTGAAGATCATCACGGCCGGGAACTCGAGGCTGGGCCGCCGTTCCTTGTTTCAGCGTCCCGCGGTCGACAGCGACAGCGCCGATCCTTGAAGGCTACGAAAGCTTGGCGCGGGCCTGGGCGACCCAGCCGGCGTCGTTGACCGCTCGGA
>DATINJ010000370.1:0-8190 GCA_035474375.1 Kineosporiaceae bacterium
TGCGCTCCGACCTGGCCGGCCGCTGGCGGATGGCGTCAATGAGCGTGATTTTCGCTGCTATCCCGGCCGCCATCTACCTCAGCGCCGGCCTGCCGGCGACCTCGAACGGGATGACGATCGGCACTTTGATCGCGTTCACCACCCTGCAGTCAGGCCTGTTCCGGCCGCTGATGGGGCTGCTCAACGTCGGCATCACGCTGACCGCGTCGCTGGCCCTGTTCGCCCGGATCTTCGAGTACCTCGACCTGCCGGTGGAGATCCACGACCCGGTGGCCCCGGTGACGATCGACCCGGCCAAGGTCCGCGGGCACGTGGCCTTCGAGGGCGTCACCTTCCGCTACCCGGGCAGCGAAACCCCGGCCGTCGACGGCGTCACCCTGGACGTGCCGGCCGGTTCGACGCTCGCCCTGGTCGGCGAGACGGGCTCGGGCAAGAGCACCCTCGCCTCGCTGGTCGCCCGGTTGTACGACACCGAGTCGGGTCGGATCACCATTGATGGCGTCGACATCCGCGACCTGTTGCTGGCTGACCTGGCTGCGATCGTCGGGGTGGTCAGTCAGGAGACCTACCTGCTGCACACCACCGTGCGAGAGAACCTGCGGTACGCCCGACCCGACGCCACCGACGAGCAGATCGAGAACGCCGCCCGGTCCGCCCAGGTCCACGAGTTGATCGAGTCGCTCCCGGAGGGCTACGACACCATGGTCGGCTCCCGGGGCCATCGCTTCTCCGGCGGTGAGAAGCAGCGCATCGCGATCGCGCGCACGCTGTTGCGTGACCCCCGGGTGCTGGTCCTGGACGAGGCCACCAGCGCCCTGGACACCGAGACCGAACGCGCCGTCCAACAGGCCTTCGAGGCCCTCGCCGAGGGGCGAACCACGATCACGATCGCTCATCGGCTCTCCACCGTCCGGAACGCCGACCAGATCGCCGTCATTGATCACGGCCGGATCATCGAGTCCGGCACCCATCAAAGCCTGCTCGCGAGCGAGGGCCGTTACGCCGCACTGGCAGCCTGAGGCGCTGCTGGGGGCGGGCTAGAGGGCGATCCCCTCGGCATCGGTCCCATTTTGTGAGTTGCGTGAAAGTTCTTTAGTAGTAATAATTTTCACCGGTAGTCCGATGATCTCTTCGAGTTCGGCGGTCAAGTTGAGGTGGCTGATCGGCGTTGCTGTCGGGTTCTCGTCGACCAGAAGCTCGATCCGGTCGCCGGGTCGATCTGCGCCCCGAGCCGCGGCACCCAGCACCCGGACGTTCTCCACGCCGTGGCGAGCCGCCGCCTCGACGATCAGCTGCCGGTGTCGCCGCAGGCGCAGCCCGACCGGCCCGCTCAGCGCGGCCAGATGCTCCGGCAACGGCGTCGCCGTCGTCGCCAACTCGAATCCCATCGCTTCGAGCAGCTTGCTCAGCATGGGCAGCGTCGGCTGTCGACCTCCCGATTCATAGGCGCTGACCGTGCTCTGGGGCAGGCCGGCGCGAGCCGCCACCTGGGCCTGGGTGAGATTCGCTTGCAGGCGAGTCCGGGCAAGGAGTCGGCCGGCGCGAGCATCAACACTTGCTTTTTTCACACCTACGATCGTAGGTGTGAAAAAAGCAAGTCGCCATTCGACGGGCGGTGGGAGCGGCCGTTAGGAGGCGCGCAGCGACGCCATCCAGGCCTCGATCTCGACCGGCTGGCGAGGCAGCATGCCGGACAGGTTCTCGCAGCCGTCCTCGGTGACCAGCACGTCGTCCTCGATCCGGACACCGATTCCGCGCAGTTCCGCCGGGACCAGCAGGTCACTCGGTCCGAAGTACAACCCCGGCTCGATGGTGAAGATCATCCCGGGGGCCAGCTCGGCGTCCAGGTACATCTCCTTGCGGGCCTGCGCGCAGTCGTGGACGTCGATCCCGAGGTGATGGCTGGTGCCGTGAACCATCCAGCGGCGGTGGAACTGCCCCTCCTTGTCGAGTGACTCCTCGACCGTGCCGGGCAACAGCCCCCACTCGTGCATCCGCTGGGCGATCACCCGCATCGCGGCGGCATGCACCTCGCTGAACTTCACCCCGGGCCGGGCAACGTCGAAGGCGGCGTCGGCGGCATCCAGCACCGCCTGGTAGACCTTCAGTTGCGGGTCGCTGAAGCGACCGTTCACCGGCAGCGTCCGGGTGACATCCGCGGTGTAGAGACTGTCCACCTCGGCCCCGGCGTCGACCAGTACCAGGTCACCGCTGTGCACCGGCCCGTCGTTGCGGATCCAGTGCAATGTGCAGGCATGTGGGCCGGAAGCGGCGATGGTGTCGTAGCCGACGCCATTGCCCTCCTGTCGGGCCCGGGCATCGAAGGCGGTCTCCACCACCCGCTCACCCCGGGCGGTAGCCATTGCAGCCGGCAGCGCCCGGACGATGTCAGCGAACCCGCGTGCGGTGATGTCGATCGCCCGCCGCATCTCGTGAATCTCGTACGCGTCCTTGATCAGCCGCAGCTCGGAAAGCACGCGGGCCAGTTCGGTGTCGGCGGTCTTGGCGTCCTCCGCGCTCACTCCGGCCGCCTCGCGGGCGGCGTTCACCAGCTGCTCGACCGAGCTGTCGGCGCCGCGGACCACCCGGACGGCCAGCGCGCCGTCACCAGAGCCGACGTCTTTTGCCGCGGCTTCGGCCAGTTCGTCCAGGTGCCGGACGATCAGACCGGTTTCGGCGGCTACCTCGGCCAGGCTCGGGCGGACACCGACCCACAGCTCGCCGTAGCGCGGGCTGGCGTAGAACTCCTCGGTATCCCGCTCGGCCCGAGGGCGGAAGAACAGCGTTGCCGTGCTGGGCTCACCGTCGTCGCCCTGCGCCGGGTTCGGCTCGATCATCAGGACCGCATCCGGCTCGCGATCCGTGCCCAGGCCGGTCAGGTGGGCGAACGCTGAGTGCGGCCGGAACCGGTAGTCGGTGTCGTTGCTGCGGACCCGGAACTCCCCGGCCGGCAGGACCAGGCGCTCGCCCGGCAGTGCGGCGGCTACCTGGTCACGGCGAACTGCCGCGAAGGCTGCGGCGATCAGCGGAGCCGGCAGCTCCTCCGGGCGCGGCGCCCAGTCGGCGGCGATGAACTTCCGGAACGCGGGGGAGGACGGCCGTTGCCGGTGCTCGACCTCCGGGTCGGGCGCGTCCGGGCTCGCGGACACTGGGGTCGCCGTGCCGCCTTCTGGTGCTTCTAGCCCGATTGCTTCCGCTGATCCGTCGTCACTCATCTCCCCATTGTGCCGTTGCCCGGTACCGCTGGGGAGGACCCGGGTGAGGAAGACCACCTCCAGGTCGGCCGTCAGCCGAGGCCCGGGCGGCATGATTCGGGTGTCGCGGTGGTCAGCACAGCAGAGGGGTCTCACATGCAGTTCGGGCGCAGTTACGAGGAATTCGAGATCGACGCGGTCTACAAGCATTGGCCTGGCAAGACCGTCACCGAGTCCGACGATCACCTGTTCTGCCTGCTCACGATGAACCACCACCCGTTGCACCTGGACGCCAACTACGCCGAGCAGACCACGCAGTTCGGCAAGAACGTGGTGGTCGGCAACTACGTCTACTCGATCTTGCTCGGGATGTCGGTGCCGGACGTCTCCGGTAAGGCGATCGCCAACCTGGAGATCGAGTCGCTGCGGCATGTCGCGCCGACCTTTCACGGTGACACGATCTACGGCGAGACGCGGGTGCTGGACAAGTGGGAGTCCAAGTCCAAGGACGACCGCGGGGTGGTCTACGTCGAGACCATCGGCTACAAGCAGGACGGCACCGTGGTGTGCATCTTCCGGCGCAAGGTGATGGTCCCGAAGAACAGCTATCTCGAGGCACGCGGCGGCGAGCAGCCGGCTCGGCCGACGCCGGGGGCGGTCCCGATCCGCCCATAACGGGAACTGGATCACCGCGTCGTCCCTGGATGGGCAACTTTGCATGATCACGGCGGGGTGGGTGCTTGACCGGCGGCTTCCGGCAAGGGACCGTCGATCAGGTGACCGTCCTGCGCACCTGTCCACGCTGCGGTGCGATTGCGCGCCAGCCTGGCCTCTACTCGAGCTCCTGGCTCTGTGATGAACACGGCGAAATCGTGCCGGTCGGCCCGGCCAAGGCACCGACCCCGGAGCTGATCCACCGAGTCGCTCGGGACTCGTTGGTGCCGATCTGGGTGCCCAGACCGATGCCCGAGCACTGGATGCTGACCGGCCTGCAGTGGGCCGGGGATGACCACGGTGGCACGGTCGCCACCGTGGTCGCCGTCTCCGGGCCGCAGCCGATTCCCGAGGTCGTCGATCAGGACCCGGCGGCTGACCTGGTCTTTGTCGCGGAGCAGCCGGGAGTGGGACTGGGCTCGCACCTGGCCGGGCGCGACGGCGTCGACCCCGGCCCGATGCTCCAGGAGAAGGCGCTGCACGACCCGGCGGAGATCAAGCTGGACGCCGGCGGTCACGAGGTGCCGCTCTGGTCGGTGCCGGTGGAAGGCGGGATCGCTTACGTCGGCGAGGCGGCCGGGGTCTGGCTCTGGCTACTGGCCTGGCCGGCCACCGCGGCCGCCGTGCTCCTGGCCCGGTTTGCGCTGGTCGACATGCGAGAAGAGGGTGCCGACATCGACCTGCCCTGCGGCGCCCTGACGCCCCGCCTACGCTGACCTGCGTGCTCATTGATCTGCATGTTCACTCCACCGCATCGGACGGCACGGACACCCCGACCGAGGTGATCGAGGTAGCCGCCCAGGCCGGGGTGGACGTCGTCGCGCTGACCGACCACGATTCCGCGGCCGGTTGGTCCGACGCGGCCAAGGCTGCCCGGCGGCTCGGCATCACGCTGTTGCCCGGCGCGGAGATCTCCTGCCAGTTCGACGGGATCGGCGTCCACCTGCTCGCCTACCTGTACGACCCGGAGAACGCGGCCTTGCTGGCGGAGACCACGCGAACCCGGCGAGACCGGCTGGACCGGGCCCAACGCATGGTCCAGCGGATGTCCCGCGACCTCGACATCACCTGGGCGGATGTGCTCGAGCATGTCGGCCCGGCCGCCACCGTCGGCCGCCCGCACCTGGCCGATGCGCTGGTCGCGATGGGGGTGGTGGCGTCTCGGGACGAGGCGTTCGCGACCCTGCTGCATGCCCGCTCGCCGTACTACCTGCCGCACTACTCACCGGATGCGGAGCTGGTCGTCCGGCTGGTCCTGGCCGCCGGTGGGGTGCCGGTGATGGCGCACCCGCGAGCGGGCAAGCGCGGGCGGATCGTGAGCCTGGACGCCATCGCCGAACTGGCCGACGCCGGTCTGGTCGGGCTCGAAGTGGACCACCGCGACAACGCCGAGGAGGATCGGCGGATCCTGCGCGACCTGGCCCGCGACCTGGACCTGCTGACCACCGGCTCCAGCGATTACCACGGCACGGGCAAGCAGAACCGGATCGCCGAGAACACCACCACGCCCGAGGTGCTGGAGCAGATCATCGAGCTCGGGACGGCGGATCGGGTGGTCCGGCCTTAGAGTCAGGGTACGGACCAAGGGAGACCAGCGTTGGCGACCGCACGAGGCCCGGCCCGCAGTCGGGGCGGGGAGGGGCAGCAGGAGTTGGCCGGGATGCCGACCCGGCTCTACCCGTGCACCCCGACTCGGCTCACCACCTGGCTGGACTGCCCTCGGCGCTACCGGTTCGCCTACCTCGATCGCCCGCAGCCGCCGAAGGGCCCACCGTGGGCGCACAACAGCATTGGCGCCGCCGTGCACTCCGCGCTGGCCGACTGGTACGGGTTGCCGATCCACCGCCGGACTCCTCAGGAGGGCCAGCGATTGGTACGAAAGCGATGGTTGAGCGAGGGTTTTCGGGACGACGAGCAGTCGGCTCAGGCGGCCGACCGGGCCGTCGGCTGGGTGTTCGAGTACCTCAACGGCGTTGATCCGGCGTTCGAGCCGGTGGGAGTGGAGCGCACGGTGTCGACGCCGACCCGGACGCTGGTGTTGTCCGGTCGGGTCGACCGGATCGACGATCGACCCGCCGTCCATCCCGCCCAGACCGGTGACCTGCTCAACTCCGATCCCGATGATGACGACGAAATCCCGCCCGATCCAGGTGGGTTGGTGATCGTGGACTACAAGACCGGCCGGTACGTGCCGGACGGCGATGATGCCAGATCGAGCCTCGCGCTCGCGGTGTACGCGGTCTCCGCCGCGCGGACCCTGCGCCGGCCGTGTTCCCGGGTCGAACTGCATCACCTGCCGAGCGGCACCCGCGCCGTCGCCCAGCACAGCCCGGCCGGGCTGGAACGCAAGGTGGCGGAGGCGGAATCAATCGCCGCCGATTGCTCCCGGGCCGACGAGGCCTTCCGTGCCGGAGATCGCGGGGATGCGGTCTTCGCGCCCAAGCCGTCCGGGCAGTGCTCCTGGTGCGACTTCCGCCGGCACTGCCCGGAGGGCCAGGCTGCCGCTCCGGAGCGCGAGCCATGGTCCTCGGTGGTGGGATTACCTCCGGTCAGGTCAGCCCAAAGCTGACCTGACCGCGCCCGCTCAGGCTGTCGCGCAGGGTATGCAGAGCGACCGTGGTGGCCGAGGAACCCAGGGCGGCCGGTCCGGTGCTCGGCGGGGAGCTGTACAGCCGTCGGGCCCAGTTCGGCAGGCTGCCGAAGGCCAGCCCGGCGACCGGTGCCCAGGCCGGCCGGTTGGTCTGGGGCAAGGTCATCAACTCCGGCAGGGCTGGTGCGATGACCGCATCGATGAAGGCCCGAGCCGGGGCGGTCATTCGCAAGCGGGGCCGAACCGCCCGGAAGTACCTGGCCAACTCGCGCCGGTTGGCGGGTACCTCATCCGGTTCCAGCCCCCAGAGCGTGGCCGACCGTTGCTGTTCGCGCAGGTACGTCTCGTGCTCGGCGTCACTGAGCTGAAGCCCACCCCGGCGAGTCACCTCCACGAACGAGGAGACCTGGCAGCAATGCAGCCACACCAGGAGATCGGGGTCGTCGCCGCGGTACGGCTCGCCGTTCGCGGTCACCCCGCTGACCTGCATCAGGACGGCGCGCATCCGGGCCGCCGTGACCGCGACCTCGGCACCGTTGCCAAAGGTGGTGACCCCGAGATGGCGCAGCGTCCAGGTCAGCCGCTCCCACGGGTCGTCCACCCGCCGGGCGGTCGCGAAGACCGCGGAAAGGCCTTCCGGGTGCAGTACCCGAAGGGCCAGGGAACGCAGCGCGGCCAGACCGATCAACGGGTCTGCATGGATTCGCCAGGTCACCGTCTCGGGTCCGAAAAGTCCCCAGTGCTGGGGTTTGTTCTCGTCAGCAGGCGTGACAGGTCGGTCCATCCGTCCATTCGCGCCTGCCATCACAGCTCTACCCTGCCGGATCCGCGTCCGGGGTGCAGGTTGAGCCCAGAGGTAAAGTCGAAACTGCCACACCCCGGAGGTCCCACGCCCGCCGGATAGGGAGAATCGCGCATGAGCCGTGTCATCGCCGTCGCCAACCAAAAAGGTGGCGTCGCAAAAACTACGAGTGTCGTCTCGCTTGGCGCGGCCTTCGCCCAGCAGGGGTTCCGGGTCCTGCTGGTAGACCTCGACGCACAGTCCTCGCTGACCTTTTCGGTGGGGATCGATCCGGACGCGGTCGAGACTTCGATCGCTGATGTGTTGAGCGGCGACAGTGCCTTGGCCGACACCACACTGGTCGCCGGGGAAGGGCTGCACGTCGTCCCGGCCACCATCGATCTGGCCGGGGTGGAGGCGATGCTGCTACCCACCGAAGGGCGCGAGCGGGTCCTGCGCCAGGTCCTGGAGCCGGTGCTGTCCAGCTACGACGTCATCATGCTGGACTGTTCGCCGTCCCTCGGACTGCTGACTCTGAATGCCCTGGCCGCAGCCGACGAGGTGATCGTTCCGCTGCAGTGCGAGATGCTCAGTCACCGCGGCGTCGGGCAGTTGCTGGACACCGTGGCCGACGTGCGCCGCCTGCTCAACCCTCGACTCACCGTGCGCGGTCTGTTGCCGACGATGTACGACGGTCGGTCGGTGCACTCGCGGGCGGTCCTGGCCGACATCCACGAGCGGTTCGACCTGCCGGTACTCCCGGCGATCCCGCGCTCGGTCCGGTTCGCGGAGGCACCGGGAATGGGCGGATCGATCCTGACGACGGCGCGAAGCTCCAAGGGAGCCAAGGCCTACCGCGAGGTGGCCGAGACCCTGATCCGGGCCTGGCGGGTGCCGGCACCGAAGGCGGC
>DATINJ010000371.1:0-31381 GCA_035474375.1 Kineosporiaceae bacterium
CCGGAACCACGGTCACCGACTCTTCGGGCAACGGCAACGACGCCACCCTGAGCGGGGGAGCGACCTGGACCGACGGCAGCCTGACCTTCGGTGGCAGCGACGGTTACGTGAAGTTGCCGAACAACGCGATGGCCGGGATGGACGCGATGACCGTCTCGACCGACGTCTGGGTCGACTCCGCCCAGGCGACGCCGTATTTCCTCTGGGGGATGGGCAACACCGACTCCTCCGGTGTCGGAAACGGGTACGTGTTCAGCACCGGTGACGCCTATCGCGCGGCCATCGCCTCCGGCAATTGGACGACCGAACAGGGCACCCAGACCAGTACCGCGCTCACGCGGGGTTCGTGGAAGAACGTCATCTATACCGTGGGCGGAGGGAAATCGACGCTCTACCTGGACGGCATTCAAGTTGCCCAGAACACCGCGGTCACGCTCACTCCCGGCTCGATCGGCAGCGGTGTCACCACGGCCAACTACATCGGCCGCTCGGTGTACTCGGGCGACAAGTACTTCAAGGGGCAGATGCGGGACTTCCGGATCTACAACCGGGTCCTGACCGGTGATGAGGCCTTCAAACTCGGTGCTGACCCGACTGCGGTGCAAGCGGTGACGCTGGACAGCCTCAAGGCGCCGGCGCTGATCAACAACGATGCGAACACCATCGTGTTGCCGGTCAAGCCCGGTACCGACCGGACGAACCTGAACCCGGTGTTCACAGTGGTCAGCACCTCGACGGTCTCTGGTGCTGGGGCGGGCGACTACTCCGGTGCCCGCAAGATCACCGTGACCAGCGCGACCGGGGCGACCCGGGTGTACACGGTGACCAGCAGGGTGATGCGCTCGCCGGTGCTGCCGGGGTTGAACGCCGACCCGAACATCGTCCGCTTCGGTAACACGTACTACATCTACGCCACCACCGACGGCATCGCCGGCTGGGGGAGCACCAAGTTCAAGGTCTGGTCCTCGACCGATCTGGCCACCTGGACCGAGCACGGCACGATCCTGGATCTGGCCGACGTGTCCTGGGCACACACCAACGCCTGGGCGCCGACCATCGCCTATGCCAACGGAAAGTACTACTTCTACTTCTGCGACGCCGGCAACATCGGGGTGGCGACGTCCGACTCGCCGCTCGGGCCGTTCACCGACTCGGGAGCACCACTGATTGCCCGGGCCGACTACGGCGACGCCCAGCAGATCGACCCGGCGGTGTTCACCGACGACGATGGGCAGAGCTACCTGTACTGGGGTAACGGTTCGGCGTATGTGGCGCCGTTGAACGCGAACATGACCTCGATCGACGTCAGCAAGCGGCAGACCATCAGCGGGCTGACCGACTTCCGTGAGGGCCTGTTCATGAACAAGCGGAAGGGCACGTACTACCTCAGCTACTCCATCGACGACACCGGCAGCGAGAACTACCACGTCGCCTACGCCACCGCGTCGTCACCGTTCGGGCCATTCACGGCGAAAGGCACGATCCTGAGCAAGGATTCATCGCTCGCGATCCTCGGTACCGGGCACAGCTCGATCATCCGAGTGCCCGGCACGGACGACTGGTACATCGCCTACCACCGGTTCGCGATCCCCGGCGGGAACGGCTACAACCGCGAAACCACCATCGACCGGCTGTACTTCGACGCGGACGGGGCGATCACTCCGGTGATCCCGACCTTGGAGAGCATCGACGCGCTGGTCTACACCGGGGTTCCGGCAACGGCGGCGGTCTCCAAGGCAGGCAGCGAGGGCTGGTACGGAGCGGGAGCCACCTTCACCCTCAGCGGTGGCGCCAACAACACCAAGGTCCAGTACGCCATCGGCGACGATGCGTGGACGACGTACACCGACCCGGTGGTGTTGCAGGCCGGCTCGTACACCGTGCGGTACCGCGCCCAGGGCGACAACCTGATCTACAGCCCGGTCGAGTCGCTGGCAGTGAAGGTCGATCCGGAGTCGCCGACGTCCGCCATCGATGTGACTACGGTCAAGAAGGAATCGACGGTCTCGCTCTCGGCGAAGGACGCCGCGTCCGGGGTGGCCTCGATCAGCTACCGGGTGGATTCGGGTGCCTGGCAGGTCTACTCGGCACCGGTCACGGTGACCGGCAACCACGCGATCGCGTTCTTCGCCACCGACAAGGCCGGCAACGTCGAGATCACGCAGAAGGCCACCGCGCCGATCGGTGCGGATGTCACCGGCCCGACGGTGACCGCGACCACTGACCCGCTCAGCCCGACCGGGCAGAACGGCTGGTTCACCGAAGCGGTGAACCTGGTGATCGCGGCCTCCGACCCCTCCGGCATCGCCACCGTCGAGTACCGGATCGACGGCGGCCCCTGGCGCGGCTACACCAAGGTGACCGCGTTGCAGGTCGGCGCGATCACCGTGGACTACCGGGCCACCGACGAGGAGGGCAACGTCTCGGCGATCGAGACGATCACCGTGAAGACCGACCCGTACAAGCCAACCGTTGACGCGGTCACCGACGACGCGACAGCCACCGTCACGCTCACCGGGAATGACAACCACTCCGGCGTCGACAAGATCCAGTACCTGGTGGACGACGGGGCCTGGCAGACCTACGAAAAGCCGATCGTGGTCACCGGATCCGGTAAGCACAAGGTCTACTACCGGGACTTCGACAAGGCCGGCAACGAGAGCGCGACCAGCAGCGTGAAGGTGAAGGTCAGCTAGTCGCTGAGGGCAATCTCGTGAATAGTTGCAGCGCCGCCTCTCGAACCCGCGAGGCGGCGCTGCCGGTCTACCTGATAGAAGCCCTTTAAGGAAACCTGCTGGCCTGACGAGCAAGCGTGCATGATCACGGTTGTTGGTCAGGGGTCCCGCGGTCGCTCAACTCACCGGCTTTGCGGTGATCATGCACGGTTGCCCGCTTTGAGGTGGGCAACCGTGCATGATCGCGGGCCAGAGGTGGGCAACCGTGCATGATCGCGGGCCAGAGGTGGGCAACCGTGCATGATCGCGGCCTAATGGGTGGGCACGGAGGCGCTGACGTGCCTCCCAAGTGCATGATCGCGCGGTTTTGGAGAAGCCGAGCGAATTGGCCAGCAGGGTTCCTAGGGCCTGTCCTGCGGATCTTCGTCCGGCTGCCTTGCTAGGCCTGGTTGCGGATGCTCACGAGCGCTTGGCGGATCGCGGCGGCTGGATCGCCGAGGTGGTAGACGCGTTCGCTGGGTTCGATGTTGTCGAGGAACTCCTGGTACCGCACGGCGTACGCGAGATGCGCGAGCGGTTCGGCGATGCGGAGCGCCTCGGCCGGCCGTGACCGGGGTGCCGTGGCGGCCCAGGCTGCGGTCCAGGTGCTGGCCGCTGTGCGGCGCCGGTCGAGCGGTAGGTAGTCGATCGCGCGCAGCGCGTCGAGTACGGGGTTGCCCAAGTGCGCGTCGGCGAAGTCGAGGACGACCGGTAGGCCGTTGCCGCAGCGCCAGTTGCCGGGGTGGAAGTCGCCGTGCACCACCGTGTCGGGCAAGCCGCAGTCAGCCAGCATCTCCCACCGGGACTGCAGGCTTCGGGTGGCTTGGAGTTCCTCGGGGCTGAGTTCGGCGCCGACCGGGCCGTCCAGTAGGCCATCGACGGCTGCTGCCAAGATCTCTGGGCGGCGGTCCGGGAGGCCGGGTGGTGGCTGGTCGATCCGGGCCTGGGCGATGGCCAGGCGATGCACGGCGTCCGTCACGACCTCTGCGGACGCGTCCCAGCAGTCCGTGCCGGGAATATCGGCCAGGAGCAGGCGACCCGGTGCACTGGCCAGGACGGTCGGTACCAGGTCAGGAGCGACCTCAGCGATCGCGGCGATGGCGGTCGGCTCGGCGGCCGCGAAGGGAGGGATGGCCTTGAGCCAGACCGGGCGATCGGTGGTTGCCACGCGGAACAGCCCGGCCAGGTTCCAGGTCTTGCGCTGGGCGGGCGGCCCGGAAAACTCGACGTACTGCGATGCCCACCGGAAAAGGTCGCGGACGCCCGAGGCGCGCGCCCAGGGCAGCCGGAGCGGGTGGCTATCTTCGGCGAAGTCGCAGGCGGGAAGGTTTCCGCGGGGGGCTTGGAGTGCTTCCACGTGGTAGGCGACACAGCCGTCGCGGGCCCCGGAACCGTCGACGGTGAGCAACCGCAGGACGACGACCGGGACGCCCAGCACCTCCTCCAGGTGCGCCACCACCGGCTCGACCTCAGCCCACCACGGGATATCGACAGGGAACGGCCCGACCCGCCCGACGCACGTGTCCCCGTACGTCACCACCGCAGTCACAGTCCGTCCCATTCCCACAGTGTGACCACCCGCGCTCGAAATCCCGACCGAATATCGACGACGGCATCGATCTGGCCGGATCGCCCTGAGCGTCCGGCCATCCCCTCGGAGCGGCGGCTGTCGCGGTTGTGAGGGGATGACCGGACGATCCGGTCAGCCGATCTTGACCTTCACGCTGCTGGTTGCGCTTTCGTTGCCGGCCTTGTCGAAGTCCCGGTAGTAGACCTTGTGCTTACCGGATCCGGTGACCACGATCGGCTTTTCGTAGGTCTGCCAGGCCCCGTCGTCCACCTGGTAGAGAATCCGGTCCACCCCGGAGTGGTTGTCGTTCCCGGTGAGCGTGACGGTGGCCGTGGCGTCGTCGGTGACCGCGTCGACCGTCGGCTTGTACGGGTCGGTCTTGACCTTGATCGTCTCGATCGCTGAGACGTTGCCCTCCTCGTCGGTGGCCCGGTAGTCCACGGTGATCGCGCCGACCGGCAGTGCGGTGACCTTGACGTAACTGCGCCAGGGGCCACCGTCGATCCGGTACTCGCGAGACGCGATGCGGGAGGCGCTGGAGGCGGTGATGGCGAGGTTGACCGCCTCGGTGAACCAGCCGTTCTGCCCGGTCGCTTGTGCCGGGTCGGTGGTCGCGGTGACCGACGGCGGCGTGACCTTGTGCATCGTGAACGTGTATTGCCCGGACGGCACGTCATCGACCTTGACGTAGTTGTTCGTCGTTGTGCCCAGCACGGCCTGACCCTTGACCGAGCCGTAGGAGACGCGAACGGAACTCTTGGCATGGCCGAGGGTGGGGACGTAGACCGTGGCGGTCGTGCCGACCGGGATGGTGACGGTCATCTGCAGGGAGCCGTCGTTCGTGTTCTGCTTCCAGCTCGAGCCGATGGTCCCGTAGGTGGACCCGATGGTGGCGGCCGCGGAGGTGGTGCGCGAATCTGCCGCCTGGGCGGCGTTGTCCGGGACGTACGGCTTGATGATGATGTCCCGGTAGCCAGGGCCGGCGCTGTCGATTCCGGCCAGGCCGCGGGTGAACCAGTCCTGCAGGTGGCCCATCATGGCGTGGTTCCGTGAGCGCATGCCACCCCATTGGTCCCTGTAGTTCCAGTACTCGATCATTGTTGTCTCGCCGAGGGTTTCGGCGATGTACCGGTACCCGGGCTGGTTCGGCTGCAGCGCCATCCGGTAGAGGACGTCGGAGCGCCCGTAGTGGGTGAGCACCGAGAACATCTGCCGGAGTGCGATTTCGCCGGTGGTGATGGTGTAGTTGAGTTTCTCGGTGACCGCGACCAGTCGGTCGAGGGCTTTGTCGGTGTAGCCGTCGGGAACCAGGCCGGAGAACAGCGGGACGGCGTAGCTGGCTTGGGTGTCACCGGCGTAGGTGCCGGTGGCGGGGTTGAAGTAGGCGGCGTTGAAGTTGGTCTTGATCGTGGCCGCGATGGTTGCGTAGTCGGTGGCCTCGGCGCTGTGGCCGAGGATGGTCGCGGTCTTGGCCATCGCGTCGGCCATCCGGTAGAACGCGGCCGTCACCACCAGCGGGGTCGGGGTGCTGACGCCGTACTGGCCCCAGTCGCCCATCTGCCCGTCGTTGACGATGTAGTTGTTCGCCGCGTACCTGGCTCGCAGCCAGGCCAGGTACTTCTGCATGGCGGGGTAGCTGCTGCGCAGGACACCGGCGTCACCGTAGGCCTGGTAGTGCTCCCACGGAGTGAGGATGATCGCCCCGTTCCAGTTCGGGTCCATGCTCAGTCCGTTGATGATCTGGGATGCCGGAGCGATGGCCGTGGCGTACCCAGGGGCACCCAGCGAGCCACCGTTCTTTTGAACCGCATCCGCAGTGCCGGTCACCTGAGAGTCGACCGCGTCCTGGGAGATCTTGCCCATCCAGGCCCGGACGTCGTAGGTGTCGGCCATCGAGGGGAACATCAGGTGCGAGGTTTCCATCCACCCGAGCTTCTCGATGTGCGGGCAGTCGGTGAACGTCGAGTACATCTGGCTGGCGATGGACCGGTCGATGATGGTGTGGATCAGGTTGAGGCTGCTGTTGGAGGACGTGAACGATCCGGTCACGTCGTTGTCGGTCCGCACGATGTTCCCGACGAAGGCGAGCTTGTTCTCCATCAGATCCTTGAGCATCGCCGCCTTGGAGGCGAAGCCATAGTCCGTTGACGTGCGACCGCTTGGAAGGTTGAGAACCAGCTTGTAGTAACGGAACCCGTGGTAGACGAAGCGCGGGTTCCAGGTGGTTCCGGCGTTCTCCCGCCCGGAGAAGGTGTACGTGTCGAACACCGGTGCGGATCCGGCCTTGGACGAACTCTGATCGACGTCCGTGCTGGTCTTGATCTCCGCAGGGTGGAACTGCAGCGAGACGCCGGCGTAGTCGGTGGCCGAGGTCAGGGTCTTGGCGAACCGGATGCCCTCGAATCCGGCTCCGTTGCGGGACACGTCGACCCAGCCGTCGCCGCCGGCGAACTGGCCCTTGCTGACCGTGGCGCCGCCGAGGGTCTCGACGATCCGCATCGGTGCGGTCGGTCGGGTCCGCAAGACTCCGGCCGGCATTTCATTGCTCGGGACCTGCTGCGCGGGAACCCACCCGGCGAACGTGTTCGTCGCGGTGGACCAGTCGGCGAACTGCGCCGCGCGTCGCGCGTCGTAGTCCTCCCCGCCGTACCAGGTGTTGAACGTGATCGGTGAGTCGGTGTACTTCCACGAGTCACCGCTGGCCACCGTCGCGGTGCTGCCGTCGGTGTAGGTCAGCTCGAGTTGCGCGATGCCCTTGGCTCGCCCATGCAGCCCGTCGGCCGCGTACGCCAGGCCGTCGGTCTTCTCGTACCGGCCACCATTGTCCGAAACACCGTTGCCGTACATCCCGTTGCCGAGCATGAACCCGATCCCGTTACCTCCGGAGCGGACCAAGCTGGTGACGTCGTAGGTGGAGTAGAAGATCCGCCGCCGGAAGTCGCTCTCGCTCGGGTCGAAATACGAGTCTGCCACCGGTTTGCCATTGACCTCGGCGTAGGTCAGCCCCAGCCCGCTGAGATAGAGCCTGGCCTGGGCCAGGGTCTTGCCCGCGGCCACGTCGAAGTGTGCTGCGAACATCGGTGCGCTGGCCTCGCTGGTGAAGCTTGGCACGTCGATCGCCTGGGGGGTGCCCAGCGAGTCGTACCCGCCGGCGCCGGTCCCGGCGAGGTAGTAGCCGGCCGTGGTCCACGTCGCCGCATCGCTGGAGGTCTGAATCTGGTACCGCTTCGGGTAGTTCGGCGTGGTGTTGTCGGCCGCCGGCTGATCGGTCCGGTTCACCAGCTGCACCGACGTGATACCCGAGGCCTGCTGCCCGAGATCGACCTGCACCCACAACGGGTCAGTCACGCTCTGCTGGGCGGAGGAGTACGAATCGGTCGTGAACCCGGTATTCACGTTGTCGTCCACCATCTGCCCCAGGCCCCACTGGGACCCGTACAAGAACGGGTTCTTCCCGGTCACCGTCGTACCTGCGGCGAGATTGACCCCAGAACCGTTACGAACCCGCAATTCCATCAGTTGGAGCCGGTACACGGGATCGGACGTCGGAACCGGCCCGGTCTCGAAAACCCGCAGTCGCAGATAGCGGGCGGCCACCGGCTGGGCGAACGTATTCGTGATCGTGCTCGCGGGTGACGGGCTGCGCTTGATCCACCGAGCTGACCAGTCGCTCGGTGACAGCAGGCCCATCTCCCAGAAACCGGGCGCACTCCATTCGGATGCCCGGCTGTCGTTCCAGACTTTCACCCGCCAATACACCCGTTGTCGAGACGCCAATGCCTTTCCAGCGTAGGCGATGTCGAGGCCATGATCACCTGAAATCCGACCCGAGTCCCACACCAGATTCCGCTCGGCCTTCAGATCTGCCGACGTTCCCGCGACCTCGATCTGGTAGTGCGTCTGCTTCTGGTTGTACCCGTCCGACGTCACGGTCCAGGACAGCGACGGCGATGCGGAATCGACCCCGAGCGGATCCTTCAGCGCGTTCGTCCGCAGATCAACCACGGCCAACTCACCCGAGGTCTTCACGGTCAAGGCAACCAGCGACGCGGCGGACGCATCCACCACGACGGTTGACGACAGCAGGATCGCCAGCCCGCCGATCGCGCCGGCACGGCGGAGGAAGCTGGGCGTGAAACGTTTCATCATGAAAGCGAGCCTGACCTTTCAGTTGCGTCGGTGAAATAGGTGCTGCGGTAGCGTCTGCTGAGTGGGTCAACCCGCTCGAGGAGGCCAAACGCCGAGACGGTGGATAGTTAGCCGATCATCCACTGCTGATTGCGGCCTCCGTTGCAGGTGTACTGGTTCATGGCTGCTCCATTGGTCGTGGAGTTGCCGTACACCTCGAGGCACTTCCCGCTGTTGACGTTGGTGAATGTGACGTAGCCGCCGATGACCGCGGTCTTCGTCCACCGTTGGTTGGTCCCGCCGTTGCAGGTGTACTGCGTGGCTGGGGTCGAGTTGGCGGTCGAGTTTCCGTACATCTCCAGGCATTTGCCGCTGTTGACGTTCACCAGCTGGTAGTTGCTGCCTACTGAGGTCAGCGTCCACTGCTGGTTGGTGCCGCTGTGGCAATTGCCTTGATTCACCGCAGCCTGGTTCGCCGTGCTGAGATCCCAGACGTCAGCGCACTTTCCGCTGTTTCCGTTCTGCAGGTGAACATTCGATGTACCCAACGGCGCGCCCAGCAGCGGCCATCCGCCGGAGAACGTGGTCTGACGGATGTCGAGGGTTTCGCGGCCGGCGTTGTTGGCGTCGTAGTAGTGATACGCGAAGTACTTGTTGCTGCCGTCGTCGTAGAAATCACCGCCACCGGCCGCGACCTTCGGGTTCGGTCCGGTCAGGACGGCCGTGCCGCCCGAGGAGGTGAGTGCCGTGCCATTCTGGTCGAGGTATGGGCCGGTGATGCTGGTGGAGCGCCCCACCGCGGTGTAGTAAGTGCTGCTGGTACCGCTGCAGCAGCTGCCTTTCGAGCCGAAAAGATAGTAGTAGCCGCCGTTGAGGACGATGCTGGTCCCTTCCATCCCGGTGGCCAGGTTCCAGAGGTTGTGGTCCGTGGTCGACAGCTTGCCGGTCGTGGTGTCGAGCACGTGCATGTAGATTCCGCCGAACGAGCCCCACGTGACGTAGAGGCGACCGTCCGGGCCCCAATCGACGGTCGGGTCAATCGGGTAGTTGACGTTGGTGACCATTCCCTGGTCCATCCAAGGACCCTCGATGTTTGTCGCCGTCATCAGGCCCATGACCGCGTCGGAATGACCCCAGATGGCACTGCTGTAGTAGAGGTAGTACTTGTTGTTGAAGTAATTGATGTCGGGAGCCCAGATATTGGGCGGTGTACTGCCGAGGGCGGCGGTGATCCAGGCCGGCGTGGAGCTCCAGGTGTTGCCGACCTTGGTCCACGGTCCGGTCGCTGATCCGCACGATTTGTGGATGGTGACCGAGCCGGCCGGGTTGGCTGCGTCGTTCTCGAATCCGGTGGAGAAGCCGTAGTAGCAGGTGCCGACCTTGATCACGCTTGGGTCGTGCAGTCGCGTCCCGGTTCCGGTGAGGGCCTGCGCCGACTGGCTCGGCGACACGGCCATCGCCAGCATCATCGTCGCGGCCAGGAGGGCGACCAGCGAGGCGCGCGTGCGGGATGGCCGGGGCATGGGTATCGCCGTCATTGCCATGTCAGAACTCCGTTGTTCTCCGGACCGGTGAGACCGCGACGAGAGTGACACAAATTAAGCGCTTCAACAAGATCTGGGGCCAGGCCGGAGTCGCGGTCGCTCGAGCCGTCGCGTTCCGGAGCACGCTCACCTTCGGTGATTTGCGTCAGATGGCCGTTGCGTGCTGATTCCCGTTCTTGAAATTCTGCGGTTCAACCGCGATGATTTAAGCGGTTCAGAGGGATGCCAGAGGTAGCCGGAAGGTCACAGTCGCGGGGGCCGTCATGGTTCGCGCCAGAGGGGGAGCCGCAATGCCGCCGCCACGGGCCGGGAACAAGATCAATCCCAGCATGCAGGATGTTGCCCGGCAGGCAGGCGTCTCCATCGCCACCGTGTCGAATGTGATAAATCGTCCGGAGAAGGTGTCGCAAGCGACGGCGGTGCGGGTCCGGGCGGCGATTCAGGCCATGGGATTTGTTCGGAATGAGGCGGCTCGGTCGCTTGCGGTGGGCTCGACCACGAGCATCGGTCTCGTCTTGGCGGATCTGGTCAACTCGTTGTTCGCTGACCTGGCGCATGGCGCTCAACGCGCCGCGAACGCTGCCGACATGCGGCTCCTTTTGGGAAACACGCTGTGTGACCCGGAGATCCAGGACGACTATCTTGACCTCTTCGACGAGGCCAGGGTCGCGGGCCTGCTGTTGGCGCCGATGCTGGATTCGTCGGCGGGGATTGAGCGAATGCGGGCACACGGCCGGCAGATCGTCTTGCTCAACTATGCACAGGCCGAGGGTCTCTGTTGCACTGTGCTGGTCGACAACGAGATGGTGGGCTATCTGGCGGCTCGCCATCTGATCGAATCTGGCCGCAAAAGGATAGCTTTTGTCGCCAGCCTCGATCCCTTCCAGCCGATTGAGCGGCGCCGTGAGGGGGTCGAGCGGGCCGTTGCCGAGGCCGGGAGCGGCGTCCACCTTGAAGAGGTCGACACTCGGGGGATCCTCCATGAGGATGGTCTGCGCGCTGCCGAGCAGCTGACGTTGCGCAGCCGAGAGAACGTTCCGGATGGCATCGTCGCGGTCACCGATGCCATCGGCAACGGGATCATTCAGGGCCTGCTGAGCCAGGGGCGGTTGAGAATCCCCACCGATGTCGGCGTCGTGGGATGTGAGGACAATCGATACCTGGGTACCGGGCAGATCCCGCTGACCACGGTGTCGCCGCCCGGGCTGGAGATGGGCCGGGTGGCGATCGAGCTGCTCTTGGAAGAGATCGCGGCCCTGCCCGGTGAGCACCAGCACCGGACCATCGTGCTCCAGCCGACCATGTCGGTGCGCGCCAGCAGCGTGGCCGGCGATCCGGACCGCCAGTTGTCCCCGGCATAAAACGCTTAACCTGTTCCTTGACAAGACCACAGCCGTCTCCTACCTTCTCGTTTTAAGCGCTTAACTATGCGCTTGCAAGCTCGGGTTTCGGAGATGGAGTGGTAGGTGAGCGGCATCGTGTTCCACTCGTGTCCCGTGGACGACGATGCGGTGGCGATGCTGTTGGTCGAAGCACCCACGGTCGAGCATCACCAGGTCGCGCTCGGCATCAATGAGTCTCGCCCACGGCTCAGCTGGACGATCGATGGACCGCGGGGCTGGCGCCAGCGGGGATACGAGATCGAGGTTTGCCGGGCGGATCGCCTCTTTCGAACTGGTTTCGTGGCCGGTGACGACCAGGTTCTCGTCGCCTGGCCGGACGCCGATCTGGTTTCCCGTTCCGTGGCCCAGGTGCGGGTCCGAGTCTGGGGTGGGTCCAGTGAGGACGACGAAGCTAGCGAATCCCCTTTCGCGGCATCCGATTGGTCGCCATCGACCCGGATCGAGTCGGGCTTGCTGTGCCCGGAGGACTGGTCAGGTACGGCGATCTCGCCCGATTGGGACGAGGATACGAGCGTCGACAACCCGCCCGCGTTGCTGCGGCGAACGTTCACGCTGGCGGCCGAGGTTCGCCGGGCGCGGCTCTACGTCACCGCGCACGGCGTGACCGAAGTGGAGATCAACGGAACCAAGGTGGGGGAGCAGGCGCTGCTTCCCGGTTGGACGACGTACTCACATCGCTTGCGGGTAGCCACGTTTGATGTCACCACTCGGCTTCAGCCGGGTGCCAATACGATTGGCGCCTGGCTCGCGGATGGCTGGTACCGCGGCCGGCTCGGTTTCGACGGTGGTACCCGCAATATCTACGGTGACCGGCTCGCCCTGTTGGCTCAGTTGGAGATCGAGGACGTGCACGGCAGGGTCACCGTGGTGCGGACGGATGAGTCCTGGCAGGCCAGTCGCGGGCCGATCCTGCGGTCCGGTCTGTACGACGGGGAGCGGTACGACGCCCGCAAGGAAATCCCGAACTGGTCCGGTGCGGGTGTGATCGAGGGTCCGGCGTGGTCCGGAGTCCGCCCGGTTGAACGAGATTTGGCTACTCTCACCGGGTTTGACGGTCCTTATGTGCAATGTGTTGCGGATGTTCCGCCGGTAGACGTGCGGGAGCTGGGGTCCAGCCGGTATCTCCTCGACTTCGGTCAGAACCTGGTCGGCCGGCTGAGAATCCAGGTTCGCGGCGCGGCCGGCGACACGGTTCGTCTCACCCATGCCGAAGTGCTCCAGGACGGCGAGCTGTACCGGCGGCCCTTGCGCGATGCGGAGGCCTTGGACGAGTACATTCTCCGCGGCGATCCTGACGGCGAGGTGTGGGAGCCGCGCTTCACTGTGCACGGCTTCCGCTATGCCGAGATCGATGGATGGGTTGGCGATTCCGTCCGGGACCATGTGGTTGCCCGGGTTTACCACAGTGACCTGCGGGCGACCGGTTCGTTCGAGTGCTCCGATGAACTGGTGAATCGGTTGCACGAGAACGTGATCTGGAGCATGCGAGGCAATATGGTCGACCTGCCGACCGACTGCCCACAGCGGGACGAGCGGTTGGGCTGGACCGGCGACGTCCAGGTCTTCGCCCCAACCGCGGCGTTCTTGTTCGACTGTTCCGGGTTTCTCGGATCGTGGCTGAAAGATCTCGATGCGGAGCAGTTACCGGACGGAACGGTGCCCTGGTACGTCCCGGTCATTCCTGGCGGTGACTACTGGACGCCGATCCGTCCCGGCGCGGCCTGGGCGGATGCGGTAGTGCTCACGCCGTGGACGCTGTGGGAGCGGTACGGCGACCGGGACATTCTGGAACGTCAATTCGACGGCGCCAAAGCCTGGGTCGATCTCGTCGCCCGACTGTCTGACGATGACCACGTCTGGCGATCCGGGTTTCAGCTCGGCGACTGGCTGGATCCGATCGCCCCGCCAGAGGATCCAGCCGCCGGCCGCACCGATCGCCATCTGGTGGCCACGGCCTACGCCGCCTGGTCGGCTCGTCACGTCGGCTTGTCCGCCGCCGTGCTGGGCCGGTCGCGGGAAGCCCAGGCCTATGCCGCGCTCGCCCAGCAGATCCGGGCCGGGTTCCAAGCCGCGTATGTGCTCCCGGACGGAACTCTGACCAGTGACGCGCCGACGGCGTACGCGCTGGCCATCATGTTCGACTTGCTGCCCGCCGACCTTCGGGAGCGGGCCGGGCGGCGGTTGGCTGATCTGGTCCGGGCGAGTGGTCACCTGATTGCCACCGGTTTCGTGGGGACGCCGCTGATCTGTGATGCGCTCACCCGCGCCGGATTCGTCGAGGACGCCTACCGACTACTGCTGCAGCGCCAATGCCCCTCGTGGCTGTTCATGGTCGAGATGGGAGCGACAACGATCTGGGAGCGCTGGGACAGCATGCTCCCGGATGGCAGCGTCAACCCGGGCGGGATGACGTCTTTCAACCACTATGCACTGGGTGCGGTGGCTGACTGGCTGCACCGCGTCGTCGCCGGACTGCAGCCCGCGGCACCCGGCTACCGTCGGGTCCGCTTCGCACCGCGCCCGGGCGGTGGCCTGACCTCGGCGCAGGCGGTGCATGAATCGCCGTACGGGAGGATCTCGATCTCCTGGCGCTATGCAGGTGACGTCCTGATCGTCGACACGCTCGTCCCGATCGGCGTTACCGCGGTCCTCGACGTACAGGATCATCCCGTACTGGAACTTGTTTCAGGGCGGGCGATTCATCGCTTTCGCGGACTAAGTGCGCAAGCGTCATGAGGGGTAGGCAGCATCCGATGAAGCATGACAATCCACCCCCGCCAGGAGCGGAGGGCCCTTCGGCCGCAGTCGCCACCCGCGGTCGGGCACCGCTTCTGACCACGGGTGCGCCGCTGTCCCGGCGGCGCCTGAGCGGGGTTTCCGCGAACTCCACGTGGTGGTTCCTGATCCCGGCGATGCTGGTTTATGCCTTCGTGATTCTCGTTCCGAGTGCTCGCGGGGTCGGATACGCGTTCACCGATTGGGACGGGTTGAGCCCGAGTTCGTCCTTTTCGGGTACAGACAACTTCCAGATGTTCTTTCACGACTCGGATGCCATCGACGCGGTCTGGCACACCCTGGTGATCGCCGTAGCCAACATGGTTATCCAGAACGTTCTCGGTCTGCTCCTCGCCCTCGGGGTGAACACGCAGATCAAGACCGGAAAGTTGCTTCGAGTGCTGTTCTTCGCCCCAGCCGTGATGACGCCGATCGTCACCGCGTATCTGTGGCGCAACCTGCTCAGCGGGGACGGTGCGGTGAACACCCTGCTCGGTGCCGTGGGATTGGGTGGCCTGGAACAGTCCTGGCTGGGTGACTCGGACGTCGTCCTGTGGTCGATCGTCTTCATCCTCACCTGGCAATTCGCCGGATATTCGATGGTGATCTTTTTGGCCGGCCTGCAATCGATCCCACCGGACATCTACGAGGCGAGCGACCTGGACGGCGCGGGGCCGATCCGCCGGTTCTGGTACATCACCCGGCCACTCCTGGCGCCGGCGTTCACGATCAACCTGACCCTGTCGATGATCGGCGGGATCAAGCTCTTCGACCAGGTGTACGGGCTGACCGGTGGGGGACCGGGGACCGCCTCGCAGACCATCACGTCCTGGATCGTCAAGAACGCCTTCCTGCTCGGGGAGTTTTCCTACGCCAGCGCGCTGGCCGTGATCCTGACCGTCATCGTGGCCGCCGCGTCGATCTTCCAGTACGTCTTCCTTGCCCGCAGCGAGAGGAAGATGTCATGAAGCGCTATACCGGGCGTACTTTCGTCCTCGAGCTGGTGATGATCCTGGCCGGTCTGCTGATCGCGACACCGCTCTACGTGCTGATCAACCTCGCGGTCCGGGGCCGGACGGAGACGCGCTCCCCGCTCCAGCCGACCAGATACCCGACCCTGCACAACTTCACCGTTGCCTGGGAGCAGGCTGGACTCGCGTCGGCTCTCGGGTACAGCCTCCTGATCACGGTGGTCAGTTCGGCCCTGATCGTCACCGTGTCGGCGTTCGCGTCCTACCCGCTGGCCCGGGTGGTGAAACGGTGGTCACGAATTACCTTCGTCGTCATCCTGTTCGGGCTCATGGTGCCTATTCAGCTGGGTGCGCTTCCGCTGTATCAGACGATGCGCGATGCCGGCCTGCTCGGCACGCCGTGGTCTCTGATCATCTTCTACGTCGGCTCGCAGGTGCCGTTCACCGTCTTCCTCTACGTCGGATTCCTTCGCGCTTTGCCAGTCGACTTCGAACAGGCAGCACTCATTGACGGCTGCAATTCGTTCCAAGCCTTCTGGTACGTCGTCCTGCCTGCGCTGAGACCGGTCACCAGCACGGTGATCGTGCTGAATGCCATCACCGTCTGGAACGACTTCTTCACTCCGCTGCTGTATTTGAGCGGAACCGGTGCGCAGACGATGCCGGTGGCGATCTCGACCTTCGCCTCGCAGTACTTCACCGATTGGGGAGTGGTTTTCGCGGGGATCACGATCGCCATCGCACCGGTGCTCCTCTTCTACCTGGTGCTGCAGCGGTACATCATCAACGGCTTCGCCGGTGGCCTGAAGGGCTGAAAATTTCTTACCGAAAACCTGATCCGATCTTCGCGGGGGACGGATCAGCGCACCACCAACACCGAACTCAGGCGTCGAAGGAGACGAAATGAACGTAAAGATCAGACCATTCGGAGGCGCACTTGCCGCCGTCCTCGCGCTCAGCACCCTGGCCGCCTGCGGTTCAAGTTCCAGCACAACCGGACAGGATGCCGGCGGCAAGATCGGCGGGACCATCTCGGTCACGTCGGTGGACGCTCACGCGAAAGATGTCGGTGCTGCCTTCGAGAAGAAGTACCCCGGGACGACCGTGAAGGTTCAGGTCGTCGGTGATGTCAGCGCGATCCAGCAGCAGGTCCGTACCCAGTTGACATCGAAGACCGCGCCGGACCTGTTCTCGGTCTGGCCCGGCAACGGCAACCCCACCGCCGTGACCGTGCTGGGCGCAGCCGGTGACTTCATGTACGACCTGTCGGCCCGGCCCTGGGTCAAGCAGATGTCGAAACGCCTGGTCGACTCGGCCTCCTACAACGGCAAGGTGTACGACGCCCTCTACGGCGTGAACGGGATCGGCGCCATCTACAACATGGACGCCATGAAGTCCGCGGGCCTCACGCCGCCCACCACCTGGTCCGAGGTGCTGGGACTCTGCGCGGCAGCAAAAGCGAAGGGCACGGTTGCCTACGCGCTCGGCGCCCAGGACTCGTGGATCACTCAGCTCATCCCGTATGCCCTGACCTCGACCCTGGTGTATGGCCCTGACCCGCAGTTCAGTGCCGAACAGGCCGCAGGAAAGGCGACGTTCACCGGCAGCGCCTGGACGAAGGCATACGAGTTGTATCTGCAGATGCAGACCTCCGGATGTTTCAACAAGGACGTCCTGGGCACCAGCTACATCGACACCCAGAAGCTGCTGGCCACCGGCAAGGCGCTGGGAGCAGTCAACGGCAACTGGATGATCGCCGAAGTCCGTAAGGCCAACGCCGATGCCACCTTCACGCTGTACCCCTTCCCGGCCACGGACGATGCCAGCAAGACCTACCTGCCGGTCGCCGCGGGTGCCGGGCTCGCGGTGAACAAGTACACCAAGAACCTCCCGACGGCGTTGGCGTTCGCCGATTTCTACCTGAGTCCAGAGGGCCTCGGAATCGCCGTGCCCATCCAGGGCGGCCTGCCGCCGTTCCCGGTCGACACCGTGAAGCCGGATGCCTCGCTGGAGAACATCGTCAGCTACCTGAGCAAGGGCCTGGTCTCCAGCTTCCCCGACCAGGGCTGGCCCAACGCCAAGGTGCAGGCCGAGCACTTGAGCGGCGCTCAGGAGATCCTCGGCGGCAAGGCCTCCGTCGCGGACGTGCTGACCAAGATGCAGACCGAATTCGCCAGCAAGTCCTGAGCCAAGGGGTGCGTCGTCACGCCGACGGCTACGTCCCGCTGGCCCGGTCAGCCAGCGGGACGTAGACCCGGTGCTCATCGCCGGCGGCGAGGCTGGTTGTCGAGGGCCGAGACTGAACCTCGCTGCTCAGGCGAAGTCGAACGCGAGCGGGAAGGCGAAAACGACGATCCAGGCCCAGGCCGCGTACACGATCACGTAGCCGGTCTGCCACTGTTCCAGCCGGGCGAAGGGCATCCGGCCACGGACGAAGCCGAGGAACAGCCAGGCCGACCACGCCAGGTTGGTGAGCAGGATGATGTTCTCGCCCAGGGCCGCGCTCTTGTTCGGGCTGAAGCCGAATTCGGTGATCCGGGCGGTGATTGCCACCAGCACCATTGCATCGATGATCAGGGCGATGACGACGAGGGTGAGTTGCAAGCGGTCGAACAGCCCCGGCCGGGCGGTGAGGTCACGGGCAGAGATGCCGTACAGCAGCAGGCCCAGCACTACGACGAGCAGCAGGTCGAAGAGGATCAGCGCATCGCGCTCGACGTCGATGCCGTTGCTCGTCCAGACGATGGCGACCACGAAGGCCAGCAAGGTCGCGGCGAAGAGCGGGGTGAAGACCCGGGTCAGCACCGGCGCCATGTTCTCGATGACGCTCTGCTTGGCCTCCACCAGCCAGGCCGCGACGATCACCGAGGCCATGGCGCCGCAGGGCAGCAGCCAGGATTGGACGAATTCCTCGGCGTTGAGACCGATGGCGTTGAAGGTGCCCACGGTGAAGGCCGTGAGTACGCCGCCACCAAGGCCAATGAGGACGAAGTAGATGAACCACTCCCCGCTGAACCGGATGAAGTCCATCCGCCGCCGGCCGGAACGCCAGTCACCGCCGACATAGGCGACGCCGACCACCAGCCAGAGGGCGATCGGCAGGTGGATCGCCGTGAGCGCGATCGATTGCGAGTTGTCGTCCAGTTGATACGCATTCGCGCCGACCGCGCCGAGAACGAACAGCAGCGCCAGCACCCCGATGACGCGCGCGCTGACCTGGCGTTGCCAGGCGAAGTACGCGGCCAGGGCCGGCAGTGCGAAAAGGCTGATATTGGAGGCGTAGAAGCCGGAATCGTCGTCCCCGTTCAGATCGAGCCCGAACAGGGCTGGCACCTTGATCGCCACCGCCGCGACGGCGGCGCAAAGGACCATGACGAGCAGCTCGCGGCGGGAGCGGGCGGCCGTCGGCGCGTCCGGTTCCCCGGTCAGTACGAGCTGTTTCCACAGCCGCTCGGAATGCTCGCGAGCGAACTCTCGAGACAGCTCGTCGAGACTGCCCATGCGCTTGACTGCGATCAGGAACGCCTCGTCGGTCTGTAGGCCGGCCTCGGTCAGCTCCGTGATCCGGCTGCGAAGATGATCTTCCAGCTCGTCCCCGTCGGTGTGATGTAGCTCCCGGCGGCGGTCCATGTAGGCCCGCCATTCGGAGATCTGACGCTCCAGATCGTTGTCGCTGTCGACGGGCATCGTCACACCTCCCAGGCAAGGGTCGTGATCGGTTTGATGGACGGCGTCGTGTTCCAGACGCCGCGCAAGGCATCGACGACCGCGACCCACTGGCGATGCTGCTCAGCCAGCTCGGCCCGGCCTTGGTCGGTGATCCGGTAGTACTTGCGACGGCGTTCCCCGGGTGGCGTCTGCCAGGTCGACTCGACGTGGCCCAACCGCTCCAAGCGGTGCAGCAGCGGGTAGAGCAAGCCGTCCGTCCACTCCAGCTGCCCGCCCGACAGCTCGTTGACCTGCTTGAGGATTGCGTAACCGTAGCTCTCGCCTTCGGCGAGGATCCCCAGCACGAGCGGCGTCGTCGAGGCGGCGACAAGATCTTTGGTGATGCGCATTTGGAGCCCCTAACCTTGAACTGCAATGCATAGTAGTTCTAGGTATGGCGGTCGTGCAATGCCCGGCCCCGCCGGCGCGCCGTCCCAGCGACGTCGCCGGGTGCCCGACCACCGGTTTCACCGGCTTTCTGGACCACCGGTGTCACGGGCTTTCTGGGTGAACCGATGAGTTCTGTCAGTGGGGCGAGTCAGTATGGGGCATGAGCCGGACCGGAGCCCTCTCATGACGACTGCCCCGCGGCACCCCGCCGTCGACCTGAGCAACCCAGCCCATCGGGTGTTCTTGCACCTGCTGGTCAACGTGCTGCTCGTCTCGGTCATCAACTTCACGGTGTGGTTCGCCATCACCTTCTGGGTCTACCTGGAGACGCGCTCGGTGCTGGCGACCGGGATGGTGGCCGGCATCTTCTTGGTCGCGACTGCGCTGAGCGGCATCTGGTTCGGCAGCCTGGTCGACCACCACAGCAAGAAGTCGGTCATGCAGGTCTCGACGCTGGTGTCGCTGGCGCTCTACGCCGGAGCATTCGTGCTCTACCAGGCCACGCCGAAGGACGTCTTCACCGACCCGGCCAGCGTCCGGCTGTGGATCTTCATCGGGATCGCGATGGTCGGGGTGATCGCCGGCAACATCCGCTCGATCGCCCTGATGACCACGGTCACGCTCTTCTTCGAGCCGGACCGTCGGGACAAGGCGAACGGGCTGGTCGGCACGGCCAGTGGCGTGTCCTTCCTGGTCACCTCTGTGATCAGCGGCCTGCTGGTGGCGGCCGGAGACATGTTCTACGTCTTGCTGCTGGCCCTGGCGGTGCTGGCGGGCGCGGCGATCCAGCTGGCCTTGGTCACGGTGGACGAGCGCCGCCGGGTGAACGGCGAGGTGGTCGAGCCGGTCCCGGCCAGCGAGCCGGACACCGGAAAGGTCGACCTCCGGGGCACTCTCCGCCTGATCCGTGGCGTGCCGGGCCTGCTGGCGCTGATCCTGTTCTCCTGCTTCAACAACTTCCTCGGCGGCGCGTTCATGGCCCTGATGGACGCGTACGGGCTGTCGCTGATGTCGGTCTCGGCGTGGGGTCTGCTCTGGGGTGCTCTGAGCGCCGGGTTCATCCTCGGTGGGCTGGCGGTGGCGAGGACCGGGCTGAGCAGCAACCCGCTGCGGCTGCTGCTCCTGGTCAACGTGGTGCTGTGGAGCGTGACCATCCTGTTCCCGCTGCGGTCCTCGATCGTGTTCCTGACCATCGGCATGGCCGTCTACATGGTGCTGATTCCCTACGCCGAGGCGAGCGAGCAGACAATCCTGCAGGCGGTCGTGCCGTACGAGCGGCAAGGCAGGGTCTTCGGGTTCGCCCAAAGCGTTGAACAGGCGGCGTCCCCGCTGACCGCGTTCCTGATCGGGCCGATCACGCAACTGCTCTTCATCCCGTTCATGACCGACGGGGCCGGTGCCGACTGGATCGGCGGCTGGTTCGGCACCGGGCCCGACCGCGGGATGGCGCTGGTCTTCGTGCTGACCGGGGTGATGGGGCTGGTCGTGACGGTGCTGGCCCTGCGAAGCCGGTTCTACCACCAGCTGAGCGAGCGGTACCGGCAGCAGCCGGAGCCGGCCACCGATGAGGAGTCGACCGATGCCTCCGCGACAGCGTGAGCGCGGAGATCGCACACCCGGTCAGAACGTGGCGATCGGGTTGACCGGGCTGCCGGACGTACCGGCGAAGCGGACCGGGGCGACTGCGAGGTTGAACTCCCACTGGCCGAGCTCGGTAGCCGTCGCCGCGCACGCCTCCAGGTCGCAGTTGTCGAGCAGCCACAGACCCATCGCGACCAGGCCTACGGCGTGAACCGGCATTAACACGTCGTCGTACCCCGACGGCTGAACGTCCTGCGGGGTGTCGGCGCCGATCAGCGCGACCTCCCGGTCATGCAGCCACGGCAGGCAGGACGCGTGCCAGCCGGCCTGGGTGAAGCCGCTGGCCTCACCGGCCTCGTGCCGGACGCGGCCAAAGCCGGTTCGCAGGAGTACCGCATCGCCGGATCGCACCCGCACGCCCTGGCGACGCTCGGCCTCCTCGAGATCCTCGGGAAACACCCCTTGCCCCGGTTCCAACCACGGCACATCGCGGGCTCCCGCAACGTCCAGCAGGACGCCGCGCGTGATGATCCCGTTCGCCGCCGCTGTGACGGCCGCCCATGCCGATCCCGTTACGGCGTCGACCAACGAGTGCGACCGCCCGTTGTACATCGTGCCGTCCCAGAAGAGATGGCACGGCGAGTCGATGTGGGTGAGGGTGTTGCCGTGGAACGTGATGCCGAGCCGCTCGGACGAAAAGCCCCAGCGCCGGTCGGCGTGGAAACCGGGCACCGGCATGTTCTCGGCACCCGGCATGTCGGCGGCGCACGGGCACGTCGTCGTCGTCCGTTCCATGTCTTCGGGTACGGCAACCTCCCAGGCGCACGACACGCTCCTGCCGTGGCGCACGGTTCGCGCCGCTGCCAGCCGGACGTCGTCGGTGATGTGGTTCAGAGTTCCGAGTTCGTCATCGTCGCCCCACCGTCCCCAGTTCGACAGCGTGTTGAAGTACCCGAGCACGTCGTCCTGTGTAGGCATCGTTCGCCCTGCCGTCATCCCAGCATCGACTCCTCCGGTCACGCGGTTTCGAGGCACCGCAGGTAGGCTATCCCGCCCTCGATCCCGCTGCCGCTGACGGCACCGGCAGTCGCGCGTCAGCGAAGTGTCAGCGCCTGCTTCGACGCTGATCCCATGACCGACACCGAACAGCTCATCCGCCGGCTCGTCGGCGGTGATCCGGGTGCAGCCGCCCAGATCAGCGCGGCGTCCCGCCTCAGCGACGAGCCGATTCTGCTGGTCGCCGCCGCCCTCGCCGTTCCATCCGACCGGGAAATGCTCACCCGGGCAATGGAACTGGCATCGACCACCCGGGATCGGCAGCTCATCGTGATCGCCGCCGCGCACCTGGACGGCGACACCGAGCGGGTCGACGCGCTCGCGCGGGACCACCTCGTCGACCATCCCGACAGCGTTCTCGTCGCGTGGATCGCCGCCAACAGCTCTCACCCCGAAGGGACACCGTCATGAACCGCAAACTCACCGCGGCAATGCTCGTCACCGCCGCCGTCCTCACCAACGTCGCGTTCACCGCGCTGGGCAGCATCTTCAACTACCCGGATGTCCTGAAAGAGCCCACCGACGACATCCTCAGCGCGTTCCGCGCCTCCCAGACCGCCGTCGCCGCCTGGTTCGCCGTCATGGCGATCTCCGCTGCCCTGTTCGCGCCGATCGCGATCGGCGTCGGACGGCTCGCCAGCGGTCGGCTGATGCGCGTCGCCGTCGTGGCCGGCGTCGCCGCGGCGGTGGTGCAGGTCATCGGACTGTCCCGGTGGCCGCTGCTGGTCCCTGGCTACGCCGCCGACGCGGCCAGCGCCGATCCCGCGGTCGCCGCCGCTGCCCGAGACTCGTTCGAGACCGCCCACCAGATCCTCGGCAACCTGATCGGCGAAACGTTCGGCTACCTGCTCACTGCCGCCTGGACGCTGCTTGTCCTCGCGGCCATCGGTCGCCGGATCGCCGGGCGCTGGTTCACCGTCCTGGGCGCGGTGTCGGCCGTGATGATCGGCCTCGGGATCCTCTCGCCACTGAACCTGCCCGGCGTCGACCTGGCCAACTTCGCCGGCTACGTCCTGTGGAGTATCTGGCTGATCGCGTTCGCGGTCGTGATCGTCCGCAAACCGCAGCCGGCACCGCTGGTGCTCTCCGGCGTCCGGGCCTGATCGCCATGATCAAGCCCTGGCTGATCTGGACCGCCGGATTCCTTGCCTTCCCATTCGCCGGCCTCGCCGGCACCGCGGTCGCCGGTCGGGTCGACAGCCCACTGGCCGCCCTGACCGGCGGCCTGATCACCGGCCTGGTCATCGGGGCCGCCCAGGCCTTGTGCAGCAGCCGGCGGCTCGACCCGCTGCGGTGGATCGTCGCCTCGACCGTCGGCATGGGAGCCGGCCTGCTGCTCGGTGCCACCGCTGTGGGGTTCGCGACCTCGCTATCTGATCTCGCGCTGATGGGTCTGCTGACCGGGCTCGCGCTGGGGGTTGCTCAAGCGGTCGCCCTGCCTGCACCAACCCGCCACCGCATCCTCTGGGCCGCCGCCATCGGCCCGCTGTGGGCGCTGGGCTGGAGCGTCACCACCATCGCCGGGATCGACGTCGCCCAACAGTTCACCGTTTTCGGTGTCTCCGGAGCCAGCACGTTCTCTGCCTGCTCCGGTGCGCTGCTGTATCTGCTCCTGCCCACGCTCGCCGTACCGCCCGCAGCCGCCCTCCGCCCGCACCCCCAGATCGGGAGCCCGACATGAACGCCAGCCCGCACCACGTGATCTTCGGAACCGGTGCGATCGGTCTCGCCACCCTGGAGGCCCTACGCCGGCGCGGCGAATCGGTTCGCATGGTCAACCGCTCCGGGTCCGCGGCCGTGCCGGACGGTGTCGAGGTCATCGGCGGCGACGCCCGAGATCCGAGCTTCAGCACCGCCGTCGCCCACGGCGCTCGCGTCGTCTACCAGACTCTCAACCCGCCCTACGACCGATGGGCGCAGGAGTTCCCCGCGCTGCAGGCCGGCGTGCTCGCCGCCGCCGAGGCGACCGGCGCCCGACTGGTGAGCATGGAGAACGTCTACATGTACGGGCGTCCCGCCGGGCGCCCCCTGACCGAAGACCGCGACTACGCCGCCCACACCAAGAAGGGCAGGTTGCGGGGCCAGATGGCCCAGGACCTGCTCGCCGCCCACCGTGCGGGTCGCGTGCAGGTGGCGATCGGCCGCGCGTCCGACTACTTCGGTCCGCGTGGCGGTGCCCAGTCCAATCTGGGCGACAGGCTCTTCCCCGCCGCGCTGACCCGCTCCGCCGCCACCGTCCTCGGGGACCCCGACCGGCTACACACCTACACCTACATTCCGGACATCGGCGAAGGGCTCGCCGTCCTCGGGGAGCACCCCGATGCCCCTGGGCACGTCTGGCACCTGCCCAACGACCCGCACACCCGCACCACCCGGCAGCTCGTTGACATGGTCTACGCACTCACCGGTTCGTCGCCGGCCAGGCTGCGTGTGGTCCGGCCGTACCAACTCCGCGTCGCCGCACTCTTCAACCGCACGCTGCGCGAATTGCTGGAGATGCAATACCAGTTCGCCGAGCCATTTATTGTTGACAGTGCAAAGATCGCGGCTGGACTGGGCGTACCCGCGACCTCGCTCGACCAAGCACTGGCGGAGACGCTCGCCAGCTACCAGCCCGAGCAGTACCCCTAGAGGCTCCGGCAATAGGGCCGTCGGCGTGGTCGAGCCACATCCGACCGCCCTCTTGCCGGAGCCTCATAGTCTGTGGAGGGTGCTCACCATTTCGGTGCTTGGTCCGGTAGAGGTGCGTCACGACGGCGAACGACTGGTGATGCCTGCCGGGAAGACGACGGAGGTCTTGATCCGTCTTGCGCTGGACAGTGAAACTGCGGTCAGCGCCGACCGGTTGATCGAGGATCTTTGGGGTGCTGAGGCATCGGGTACGGAAAGGAACACGCTGCAGGCGAAGATTTCCAAGCTTCGCCGGGCGTTGGGTACGGCTGTGGAGGTTTCGGGAGGGCGGTTCGGCTACGCCCTCCAGGTCCGACCGAGCGCGGTGGATGCGGTCGAGGTGCTGCAGGTTGCTGAGGCGGCCACGAGCCGGCTGAGGGCAGGTGATCTCGCGGCGGCCTTGGAATGTTGCAGGCGCGGCTTGGCGATGTTCACGAGCGAGACCGTGCTGAGCGACGCGGGGGACCGCGACTGGGTGATTCCGTACCGGGTGCGTCTGGAGGAGGTCCGCCTCGGTCTGATCGAGGATCAGTTGGCGGCCCGAGCTTTGTCGGGTGCGGGAGGCGAGCTGCTGGGCGAGCTCGAAGCGCTGGTGGTGCTCCACCCGTTGCGGGAGCGATTGTGGGAACTGCTGGTGGCCGCGCTGTATCGATCCGGGCGCCAAGCCGATGCGCTGGCGACGTACCGGCGGGTCAAGTTTCGGCTCGCCGAGGAACTGGGTCTCGACCCCGGACCGCAACTGCAGCGCCTTGAACAGCAGATCCTGGTGCATGACGCGGCACTTCACGTCCGGGGCGATGTGGATGTACTTTCCCTGGCTGATGCGCGGGTCGGCAATTTGCCGTCCATGGTCACCGACCTCGTCGGGCGGCGGTCGGACCTTGAGGCACTGACCGACATGCTTGCGCGGGAGCGGCTGGTCGAGATTGTCGGGCCGGGCGGTGTCGGAAAGACGGCTTTGGCGATCGCTGTCGGCCACCGGTTGGCCCAGGCTGACGGCGTCGCCCAGGGTGGGATCTGGTTGGCCAGGCTTGAGACGGCGGTCACCCCCGAGGACGTCGTCGATGCCCTGATCGCTGCCCTGGGGGTTCCTGGCGACGAGTCAGCGCTGGCGGAGCGGCTCAGGAACACCGAGGCCGTGGTGATTCTCGACAACTGTGAACACGTTCTCGACGCTGTGGCACAGCTTGTCGTTCGCCTCCTGGACGCCGCACCCCGGCTGAGGGTGTTGTGCACGAGCCAGATCCGCCTCGACGTCGAAGGCGAGTTCGTTTTCGACCTGGCCCCGCTTCCGCTGTCCGCCGCTGCAGAGTTGTTCACCCGACGCGCTGCCGGACACGAAAACTCGCTCCGTGCGGACGCTTCGGGCGATGCGGTGGTTGGCCTTTGTCGCGCGCTGGATGGTCTGCCGCTGGCCATTGAACTGGCCGCCGCCCGCACCCGGACCCTCTCGATCGAGGAGATCACTCGTCGCCTCGGCGACCGGTTCGCCGTCCTCAGCGATCCGGGCAGTCGCCGACCTGAACGGCGTCGCTCGCTCGAATCCACCATCCAATGGAGCTACGAACTGCTGTTTCCCGACGACCAGCGAGGCCTGTGGGCGCTGGCCACCTTCGCCGGCGGAGGCCCGCTTCCCGCAGTCGAGTTCGTCCTTGAAGCGCTGGATGTGCCGGCAACGGCAGCGATCGACGTGGTCGGGCGCCTGGCCAGTCGCTCGCTGCTGATCGTGGACACCGAGAACACTACGGTCCGCTACCGGTTGCTCGACAGCATCCGGGCATTCGCGGTCAAGAGAATGGCCGAGGCCGGTCATTCTGAGCGCGCCCTTGCCGCTCACGCCACCTGGTTCGCCGACGCCGCAGTGCCGTCGACCGCTGGGGTGCGTAGCGGCCGGCAAGCCGAGTACTTGGCCTTCGCCCGGGCCGAACGGGCCAACCTCGACGCCGCGCTGGCCTGGAGCATCGTTCACGACGAGGCGCTGGCCATCGACCTGGTCAACGGCTTCGGCTGGGCCTGGATCGTCCTGGGTGACAGTAGGGGCGCAGATCGCATTGTGGCGGCCCTCGACGCGGCGGAGAACGCCGGCCTCGCCGATGCGGAACGCCGCGCCAACGCGCTCCTGCTCGCGGCCTGGATCGAGGCCTCGACCGGTCACGTGCAACGCGCCGATGACCACATTGCGGCAGCCGCCGGCCTGGCGGAGGCGTTGGGAGACGTCGACCTGCAGGCTCGCTGCTGCTATTACCTTGCCTATGTCGTGTCGCATCAGGGCGAGTTCGAACGGGCGATCCAGCTGACCGACCGCAGCCGCGCACTCTACGACCGGCTGGATCGGCCCTGGGACCAGGTGGCCAATGCGCTCTTCGCGGCTCGTGCGTCGATCTCGGCCGGTGATGAGGCGCGCAGTGTCTCCGCGGCCGCCGACGTGCTGCACTGGCTGGGCGCGGTGGAGGATCCGTGGATGCACGTGCGCAGCGACGCGATGCTCGGCGAACTGGCTCGCCTCCAGCATCGGTTCGACGACGCCGTCACCTATATCGCTCGGGCAGCGCAGACGTCGCGGCGGCTCGGTTTCGTGCAGACCGAGGCGTATCAGGTGGCAAGCCTCGGCCGGGCGCAGTGCCAGACCGGTGACTACGACGCGGGCGTGACAACCTTGCGGCTGGCCGTGGACAAGTCCGAAGCCGCCGGTGACGTTCGGCTGGCCGCGCTGGTCCGGGTGCATCTGGGACGCGTGCTGCGGGCTCTGGGACAGGTCGCTGATGCGCGTGCTGCTCTGCAGGCCGCAGCCGACTGGCACCGCCGGGCGGGCGGCGGAGAACAGGCTGCGCTCGGCGAGTGCCTGCTCGCGGCAATGGATGCCGTGGACCGGGTCCCGGGCGCCGAGACTCGCCTCGCGATGACGCTCGACGATGCCCGACGCCGGAACGATGCTCCCGTGGAGGTGTTCGCGCTGGATGCCCTGGCTCGCCTGGCCGTTCGCGCGGGCGACCCTTCGACGGCCCGGGACCTGCGCCGGACCGCTGATCGGCGGATGAAGGACGCCTCACACTTCATCACCGATCGTGATCGAACCGATGCTCACGCCGCCGGACAGGTCAGCTGAAGCTCAGGATCTGCGCCGGCCTTGCTGGTTGATCAGCAGGAAGGCGAGCAAGCCGGTCATCACGACGCCGATGCCGATCACCTGTCCTTGGCGAAGCGTCTCTCCCAGCAGGAGGAAGGACCAGACGACGGCGAGCGCGGGTTGGATCACCTGAGAGATCCCGATCGTGCCGATCTGGACGGTTTTCTGGGCGTAGACCATCAGCCCATGAGCGGCCACGCCGGTCACCAACGTGAGGATCAGCGTGTAGGTCCAGCCGCGCGCGCCCATCTCGAGCATGCCTCCGTTCGCCAGGGCCAGTGGAAGCACGGCGACAGCCGCGATCGGGCTCACCGTCGACATGAAGATGGCGACGTCCATGTCCCGTCGGAACCGTCGCGTCGATACCACGTAGCCAGTCCACAGGAGCATGGCCAGCACACCAAAGGCGTTGCCTCGCAGGGAGGCATCGCCACGTGGTGGTGCGTTGAGCAAGACCAGGGTGACACCGCCGAAGGCGACGAGCGCGAACGGCAAGGCGCGAGGATGGTGATATTCCCCGAAGAGCCTGGCGCCGAGCGGCACGATCAGGAACGGCGACAGCGACCCGATCAGCGCAGCGTTGGCCACGCTGTTGTGGGTCGCCCCGGAAAAGAAGGCGGCGAGGTTCAAGCCGAAAAAGACGCCGGGAACGAACACCTGACGCACGTCGCGCCTCGTGACCCGCCGCCCCGTGCTCCATAGGTACGCATTCCAGACCAGGCTGACGGTGGCCATCCTCCAGAACGCCACCAGGACCCCGGGAGATTCGGCCCGTTTGACCAGCGTCGAGCTGAGCGAGAAGGCGATGACGACCCCGAGCACGGCAAGGGCCCCCCACGTCTTCGCGCTGAGGGTGGCGGTCTGCGTGGCGGGTGCAGACGTCGTGGTCATGAGATCGGCCGAGGCAACAGGACGCCGGCGGTGCTGATCAGTGGCATGTCGTGGACCGCCTCACATCCGTCGACGTCCTCGGCGGCGGGCGGGACCCGAGACAAGCGCGCCTGGCGCGAGGTTAGCCGATGGCGGGTTCGGACCATCCCTCGATGCATCGCTCTACGGCGACCCAGGGCGAGGAGAATCGCGCCAGACTGGAGGGAAATGTCCCAATCTGGGGCTGTCGAGGTGCGCGCCCGTCCGGACGCGTTCTCGGGTCCGGCTCGCCGGTGGATCGGCGAGTTGGACTGTGTTGCCCAGAGGAGCTTTGATGACCGACGTTTCCCGCCGCGCCCTGCTCGGCGCGGCCACGGCCACGGCGCTGGCTGCTGCGGTCACCGGCTGCGCACCCCGGCGACCCGGCCCGGCCGATTCGCCCGGGCACACCGGCACGGCGTCGACGGGTGCCTCGGTGCCGACGAAGACGGCACGACCGAGGACGCCACCGGCCGGTCGGCCCATCGGGGACGGATCCACGTCGGACACCGGGCCTCAACCTCACCACCGGCGCTGGAAACGCCTGCGGCCGGGCGAGACACCACCGCAGTTCGTCGTCTTCTCCTGGGACGGTGCGGCCAGCCTGTCCACCGGGTTGTTCCCGCGCTTTCGTCACCTGGCCCGGGACACCGGGGCAAGCATGACCTTCTTCCTGTCTGGTCTCTACGCCCTGCCGGTGGAACACCGAAGGCTCTATCGCCCGCCTCGGCACCCGATCGGCTCCTCGGAGATCGGGTTCCTGACCACCGAGCACGTGATCTCCACCATGAGCCAGGTACGCAAGGCCTGGTTGGAGGGTCACGAGATCGGTACCCATTTCAACGGTCACTTCTGCGGCGCCAACGGTGTCGGCCGGTGGTCGTCCTCGGACTGGGCCAGCGAGATCGCTCAGGCCAAGCGGTTCGTGAAGACGTGGAAGACCACGACCGGGACCGTGGGCGATCGCGATCTGCCGGCGCTGCCGTTCGACTACGAGCGGGAACTGATCGGCGGGCGCACCCCCTGCCTGGAGGGACAGGCCAACCTGCTGCCCACAGCAAAGGCCCTGCACTGGCGCTACGACGCCTCCTCGCCCGGCGGCGTGCAGGCGTGGCCGGCCAGGAAGCACGGATTGTGGAACCTGCCCCTGCAAGCGGTGCCCTTCGCCCACCCCACCCGCGGAAAGGGCAACCATGTCCTCTCCATGGACTACAACCTGATGTACAAACAGTCCGACGGGAATCTGCACGGCGACCCGGCCAAGTATTCGACCTGGCGCGGCCAGGCCCGCGATGCCTACCTCGCCGGCTTCGATCGCGCTCACGGCAGCAACCGGGCACCGTTGTTCATCGGCAACCACTTCGAGCAGTGGAACGGCGGCATCTACATGGACGCCGTCGAGGACGCCTTGCGGGTGATGGCCAAATCACCTGGCGTGCAGCTGGTTTCCTTTCGCCAGCTGGTGGACTGGATGGACGCCCAGGACCCCGCCGTCCTGGCCCGGCTCCGCACCCTTCCCCCCGGCGCCCGGCCGCCTGGAGGTTGGAAGGCATTCCTGGCTCATGAGGGAAACTAGAACCGGGGCTGACGGCGGATCCGGCGCGGCCGATCATCGGGATCGAAGAACAACTGGTACGCGGGCTCGGCCCAGAGCCGGGTCCGGCGCCCGACCGGATCCGGCTCGTGGTGCCGGGCCTGACCGCGCGGGCGCTCACCCGAGCCTCCACTCGCGTGCCAACGGTCCAGGTCGGCGGCGCGCTGCCGCCAGAGTTCGAAGCCGGTCACCGGGTCGAGCAATGCGGGGTCGTCCGGGCTGGTGCCCAAGTGCTCGCCCCAGAGGTCCAGCCGCAGGTTCCGGGCCAGCACGCGGGCGCCGTCGCCGTCGGACGACAGATCCAGCGGCTCCCGCTCGTCCCGGGTCGGATCGATGACGGCGCAGGTCAGTTCGCTGTCGTTGGTCCAGGACCGGCGGTTGAAGTTGTCCGAGCCACAGGTCATCCAGACGTCGTCGACGATGCAGATCTTGGCGTGCACGTAGATCGGCGTCCCGCGGACGTTTTCCAGGTCGTAGGCGGCGAAGCGGTCCGGGGCGCAGTCTCGGAGCATCCGCAGCGCCTTCAGTTGTCCGAGCCGCTGCGGCGGCCCGTTGAAAGCGGTGTCCCGATCGGGGTACCGGGGCACGACGGCGATCACCCGCAACCGTGGCGACCGCTTCAGCGCATCGGCGATCCCGGCGGCCACCGCCCCGGACCACAGGTACTGGTCCTCGACGTAGAGCAGGCTCTTCGCCCTGGCGAACGCCTTCTCGTAGGCTCGGGCGACGCTGCGCTCGCCGTGCCGGGCGAACGGGTACTCCGGGCGCTTGCTCCCATAGGTGCGCAGCACCTGCACGGAGTGCGGGCCCTTCGGATCCGGATCCGGGAACGACTCCGGCAACTTGCTGGGATGTCGCGGCATGTCAGCCCGGCGCTGCAGCCAGATCCGGTACGGGGTGCGCCGGTCGAGCGGGGTGGGGTCGTCCCAGCGCTCGACGAACGTGCGCAGCAGGTCCCCGACGATCGGCCCGCGCAGTTCGAGCGCGGCATCGTGCCAGGGCGGGCGTTCGCCATACTTCTCGTCCATCGGCATCGTCTGCGGGTCGCCCAGATGCTCGGCGTCGTCGCGGCGGCCGTGGCAGAGGTCGATGCCGCCGACAAACGCGACGTCCCGGCTGGAGTCCTCGTGGTGCCGGATCACGAAGAGCTTCTGGTGGTGCGAGCCGAACCGGCGGATCCGCTGGTCCAGCAGCACCTCGCCGCCGGCCTCGTTGACCTCGTTGCCGAGGTACTGGTTCTG
>DATINJ010000372.1:0-7328 GCA_035474375.1 Kineosporiaceae bacterium
CGGCCACGCGATGATCAACACGACGATGATCTACACGCTGGTGCGGCCGAAGCACACGGCCGCCGCGACCGACCGGGCTGCAGCCCGGTTCACCGGACCCCAACGGGTCACCGACGCGCAGCGCCTCGCGTCCTGAAAACCCCTGCCCAGCCGGGTGAAGCAACACCCGGCCGGGCCCCGTGCGACCGAACCCTCGGAGGTTCAGCCATGACGATCATTCCACTACTCCCCCAGCCCGAGCCCGAGGTGAAGCCGTACTACCGGCTACTGCCGGCGGCCTGGTGCTACTGCTGCGGCGCCAAGGAGTGCATCCAAGGGATGGACTGCACGCGCTTCGCGGACCCCGAACCCCCGGACATCGCGCTGGCCCGCGCCACGTCGATGGCCCGCGATGCCCTGGGCCTGTCGGATCTACTCCGGAACTGGTCGCCGGCCCACATCGCGGTCGCCCGCCAGCTGGCCGCCGAGTTCGCCGAGATGGCGGATACCGCCGAGCGTCGCCGCCAGGTCCCGGTGGCGTCGTGATCCGGGCGTTCCATTTCGACGAGACCGACGTCGTGGTGGTCGTGCGCGGCCTGCAGCTGGAGGCGCTGCACGGGTGGGCGCCGGGCCCCGACGTGGACCTCGACGAGATCTTCGGGTGGGCGGATCTGGCCCGGGTCGGGGACTGGCGGCCGCGGCCCTACGGCCGCGATGTGCGGCTGCGCGCGGCTAGCTCGGCTCGGTAGTGCGGGCCTCGAATCGCATCACCGTCAGGTCCTCGGCCTCGGCATCGCGGAACAGATCCGCGAGGCTGAGGTCGAGTGCTTTGCACAGCTGCGGCAGGTGGTTGACGGCCATCGCCCGGCGCCCGGATTCAAGGTGCGCGACCATGCCTCGGGTCCAGCCGAGGGCCTCGGCCAGGTCTTCCTGCCGCCATCCTCGCCGGGCACGTTCTACGCGCACGTTCCGCGCCACGATCGCGCCCAGCTCCGTCACGTCCGGACCGTATGGCGCTCCGGATCTGTCCGATATCTGGTAGGCACAGGAATCGGGCATCAGGCAGGGCAGCACCGCCAAAAGCAGAACCGCGTTACAGGATGTACCTGACACCAGGCGGTGCACGATTCGGCAGGGCCCAGCTCGCACCCAGGGTTCAGGGGCCTATCCGGACCGCGTCCGGCCGGTGCAGCGAGTATCGGCTCGACCCGCACCGGCCGGACGGCGGTAGGGATGCGCCCCTCCTCCAGAAGGTGACGCGTCCCCGACCTCGGGGGACTGGAGAGCCCCGAGGCCCCTACCGCGCGGGCGGCAGCGGCTCCGCTGAGCCCGCCCGCGCGGTGATCAGGTCCACGGGCGGCGGGGGTCCGCTCGCCGCGGTGGCTTCTTCGGGGGGCTCCTCGACCGTTGGCGGCGCCGCGTCAACCCGTTGGTACACCGTTCTTACGGTTAGACCCCAGACGCGATCCCATTGGGTGAGCTCCCGGCCGTCGGCCGTCTCCACGGTCACCAGATACCCGCCCACCTGGGCTTCATGGAGAACCTTGAGAACGCCCGGCTGGCCCTGTGGATCGGTGACGGCGTCACCGATCAGCACGGGCACGTCCGTGCGCCGCCGGACAGCTTTCAGGCCAACGGCCACGACCTTCATCGTCTCTGCTCCACTCTCGCCAGTGCGAGGCCCCGCCGCCGGCGGGAAGGGTGCGAGTCACGCCGGCGGCGGAACTGCAACCGAACGTAACATGGTGTCCGGTTTCGTGTACATGGTTCTACCATTCGTGTATGGCAGCCACAGAAAACGAACCCTGCGACCCGATCCCTGTGCAGGTTGCTCCGGTGAGCAGCACTCTGAACGCAGCCCTCCTGCGAGCCATCCGCGCCGAACGGGCACGCGCAGGCCTCACCCAGGGCGAGCTGGCCGAGCGCCTCGACTGGCACCGCAACACCATCGCGAAGATCGAAGCCGGCGATCGGCAGCTCGCCGCGCACGAGCTCGTGGACGTCTGCCGGGCCCTGGGTGTGCCGTTGACGACGTTGCTCGTGGAGGCCGACCCGCGGGACCGGGAGATCCTCGGGCTCTGACCCACTCACGCCCCACCGACCAGGACGAGCAGACGGACGCCGGCGTCCGCGAGGCGCTTGCGGGCGAGTTGCTGCACACCCCAGTTCGCACCGAGATCCTCCAGCGACGGCACAGCGACAGCCTCGACGTGCCGACGTTCGGCCGATTCGAGCAGGGCCTGCAGCGCGGTTGCCGGTTGCTCGGTCGCTTCGGAGAAGATGCCGGCCAGCGCGTATCCCTCGGCCGACGCGAAGGCGGTCAGCTTGGTGCGCACATCCATCAGGTGCTCGATCGGCAGCCCGGATCGGGCCGAGTGGTAGCCGAACAGGAGTGGCTTCTCAGCTGTCTTCATTCCGCAAGGGTGTAATTCGGTCAACTGTTTAAGTGACACACGGGTGACACTGCGTGGATGCGGGGTAGCGTGAAGGCCAGGAGGGAAACCGCCGTGGATGTAGACGAAACCTTGGGTGCCCGGATCGCGGCCGAGCGGAAGCTGCGCGGGCTGACACAACACCAACTCGCTAGCCGAGCGCACCTGTCGCTGAGCTTGCTACGCAAAGTCGAGCAGGGCAGCCGACCAGCATCACCTGCGGTACTGATCACCGTGGCTAAAGCACTAGGACTCGAGCATGGTCGCCTCACCGGCCAGCCGTACTACTCGGGCGACCAGCGGACAGACGCCCTGCACGACCTGATCCCGGACCTACGCCGCGAACTGACCATGTACGGACTCGCCCCCGACGAGGAACCCGAAACCCTCCTAGCCATAGGAGATTTAGCGACTCGGGTAGACCACTGCTCGCAACTGCTCTACGCCGTCGACTACGCCCTCGCCGGGGCGCTGCTGCCGGGCCTGCTCTGCGACCTCCGGACGGCGTCAGCAACGACGACCGGACCGGACCGTGCGCGGATCATGGACATGCTGCGCGAGACCTACGACAACGCCAAGCGCGTTGCCTACGACCTCGGCTACCCCGACCTCGGCCTGCTGGCCGTCAGCAACGAGGAGCGCGCGGCGGCCGAGACCGGGGATCCGCTGGCCGTGGCCGTCGCCTCGGCCGTCCGAGCCTGGACGCTCACCGGCGCCGGCGCATTCGATGCGGCATACCGGCTGCTGGTCTCGACCGCCGACCGGATCGACGGCGACACCCCACGCCGGTGGGTCGTCTGGGGATGGCTGAACCTTCAAGCGGCCCTCTCGACCGCCCGGGCCGGAGATCCCGCCCGCGCCTGGGAGCACTACGCGGCAGCCGATCGGGCTGCGGCCGAGATTGGGTCGGACCGGGACGACTTCCGGCTCTCGTTCGGGCCGACGAACGTAGCGATCTGGGGTGTGGGCCTCGCCGTCGAGATGTACGACGGCCCCGCCGCGGTGGCCAGATCCGGACGGGTGGTGCTGCCGGCGACCCTGCCGCGGGCCCGCGCCGGCCATCACTTCATGGACCTCGCCCGGGGGCACTACTACAACGGCGACAACCATGGTGCGCTCGAAGCCCTGCTTCAGGCACGCCGGATCACTCCGCAGCAGGTCAGGTACAACCCGATGGCGAGGGAGACGGTGTACGCGCTGGCACAGGCCGAACGGCGGTCCACTGAATCGCTTCGGAGCCTCGCCGTCTGGATGGGTGTGCCGGACTGACGGTGATGGATCGGTGGCCGTGGTTTCTGCTCGCTGTGGGGTTGTACGCGTTCGTTGCCGCCGAGCTCGGCCGGCAAGCGCTGCGCAACCGGCGGCAACGCCGGCGCCGTTAGTCCTCGGGCGCCGGCCGGATCCGAGCCGACAACGCCTCAGCATCAGGGCCTGGTCCCCACGGTGCAGTCCGTGATTCGTGCACCCAGTCCAGCCGGCCATCCACCTGGACGAAGTACCACCACAACCCATCTGCGTCACGCCCTGCGCCCCGGACCGGGACAGCGTCGGCCCACCGACCGTCCCACCACAACCACACGAGCGGCCTGCCGCCACCTTGAGCGGAGCGGTACTCCTTCCACTCTTTCGGTGGACGGTCCGGCACCCCGACCGGACGCGGCGGTGGGCCCTTCGGCGCCTCCCACAGTTCGCGTCCCATGACCTGCACGGTACGACGGACCACCGACAAGCACCCCGGCCGGGGCACCCAGTGACTACGAGATGTCCGAATCGCCGGACAGGCGATGCCCCAGTGACGCATGATCTCCAGATCACACTCACTGGAGAAACCATGGATGAACCACGCCAACCCGCAGCCCCAGCCCGCACGCGGCTACTGCGACCCACCGCTGCCGCATCAATAGCCCTGCTCGCCCTCGCGCTGACCAGCTGCTCGGGCGGTGGCACACCCAAGAGTGACCCCGCCCCGGCGCCGGCGGACAGCGTCGAGTTGTGCGCCGAGGAGGCGTACGGCGCTGGGATCACGAACATGGGCAGTGCCACACCGAAGAAACTGCTGATCAAGGACCTCGAGTCCTGCGATGACCTGCCGAAGGCACAGCAGGACCAGGCCCGCGACATCATGCGTGGGCGCGTGGCCAGAGACCTTCTCGGCGCGGCCGGCGGCGCGACTGCTACGCCCACGCCCTGAGCTGCACCCGCAAAGCGACGAAGAGCCCGACCCCAGCGAAAGGGGTCGGGCTCTTGCCGTTCCGGAGCGAACGCGCTTTGAGAACGCGGCGCCGATGTTACGGCGCCACCCCCCACTTCAGCGCGAGGTAGGCCGCGCGTGCGTTGGCGTTGGCGCCGCCCGGGAAGATCTGCCCTCGCGGCCACGCATTGAAGAACGCTTCCCCAGCGAGCTCTCCGGGTCCCGGGTTGTACGGATCGGTGGGCGCGATCGAGGCGAAGAATTCATGCATCGCCCGGACGTAGAACGGGGTATCCACGGGGAAGTCACCGGCGGGGGCCAGGCCCCACTCGGGGACGGCGAGCGGCTTGCCGAGCTTCTCGGCGAGCTTGACCCATGACCGAATCCCGCGCGGCACGTCACCTTTCATCGCGTTCTTGGTTGCGTCCCAGGCCGCCTGGTCCGGGATGGATGGCCAGAAGTTGTAGGGGTCGACGCCGAGGATGTCGAAGGTGCTCGGATCCGGGAGACCACCGGCGAGCGACCACCCGCCGTTGGTGTCGCTGTTGCAGGACAGCACGATCTTGACCGCGCTGCCCTTGGTGGCCATCTCCTCCCGGACGATACGGGCCCAACGCGCCCAGGCCTGGCGGAAGTTCGCCTGATCCTTGGCGTAGACCTTCCACGCGTACCCGCTGCCGTCCGAGGGGGCGTTGTTGAATTCGTGGGCCATGGACAGGTGCAGCCCGCGCAGCTTTCCCCACAGCGACAGCGCTTTTCGGCACTGAGTGCGCCAGGTGGAATCCCACCCGCCAGTCGCAGCAGACGCCCAGTCCGAGGGGCCACCGATCGCAACGTCCAGGACGCCGTCCCAGCCGGTCGCGGTGACCGCGGCCATAGCGAACAGGCCGAGCTGGTTGGCCCGGTCCTTGTCGGCCCACACCCGGGCGTAGGTGGCCGGGGAGCCCCGGAACGCGCCCCACTTGAGGATGGTGGCCGCGTCGTGAGCGGGCCCGGACAGCCAGGCCCCGGCGGCGGGCACAGGCGGGACCGGCTCGGGCTCTCCGACCAACTCCAGGCCCGCGAACCATGCTGCGTCGACGGCCGCGCGCTTGGCCTGGAGGTCGACCAGGTCCACCTCGGTGACGATGCGCTTGGTCACTGCTGAGCTGGTTTCGTGTCGCAGGCGATCGCGGCATTCGCCCACATCATCGCCTCCTGCAACGCGGTGAGCGCGAGTGACGCGTGTCGTCCTGGCGGAATCTGGCCGGCCACAAAGTGCGCGGTTGTCTTGATCGCGCCGCGCACCGCCTCATGCTTGGCCACCGTGTCCGGGGTGGGCGGGTGGTAGCGGAACCGGTTCTCGATGTCGTTGGTGCGGGCGGTGTTGTCGGGCTGCGCGGTCATCGTGCTCCGTCCTGAGGTGCGTTGGGGATGCGGAAGACGGCCAGCCCGGCGACCAGGGCGGCGCCGGCGATCGCCGCGAACTCAACGTCGGTGAATCCGTCTGGGTAGGCGGTGACCCCAGCGGCCGCGGCTGCGGTTGCCGCTGCCATCAGCGCTTTTCGGATGGTCGAGAGCTTCATGGTGTGACTCCTGTCAGTTGCGCCGACGTCGGGCACCTGCGTCGGCTGAGGCGTGGTCTTCGATGTGGCGGTCGAGTCTGCGGCGGATCTCTTCCTGACCTGACTGCAACGTGGCTAGCCCGGTGAGGACCTCGCGGGCGAAGCCGTTGCCGGTGGGCCGGGCCAGATCTGCGACCTCCGTTGCAGCGACTGCGGCGGCAGTGGCTGCAGCCCCGGCGGCAGTGGCGGACTTCTCCACCTTCCGGCGGGTGCGGACCAGTTCGACGAACGTGCCAGCGCCGACGGTCGTGAGGACGGAGAAGAACCCCCAGGCCTCTGGGCTCATGCCGGGATGTCCGGGGTTGCCAGCAGCTCGAGCAGCTTGTCGAGCTTGCCCTCGAGTCGGGCCTGCGCCTCGCGGTCGCGGTTGCGGTCGTTGTCGCCGTCGCCCTCGACGTTCGCCATCGCCTCGGTAAGGCTGAAGTGTCCCGTGGGCGCGTCCTTGTCAGCGGCCAGCTGTGCCGTGGTGGGCTTGTTGGGCACCAACTGCTCGGTCGTCAGGACGTCGATCAGCTGGGCGCGGAACTCAGCCCGCATGACCGGCCGCAGCGCCTTGACCAGATCGTCAACGGATGGCATCTCGTCCTCCTGTGCTTTCCGGATCTCGTTGGCGGCCTGCTTTACGCGGGCCGCGTTGGCGTTGATCTCGACGTGCATGTCGTCGACCGTGGAGTCGTAATCCATCCCCAGGCGCAGGACTGGATCGCCGTTGTTGTCGGTGATCGAGTCCCGGATCTCGTGCATCACCGCCCGGTCGACCCGGCTGAACGTGTTGTGCACGCCGCGAGGGTGCTTCAGCGAGTTCAGGTCGATCGCGGTGGCGCTGCCGTGGTTGCTCACCACCGATGTGGACCCGCGGACCAGGCGGTTCGCCCAGGACCAGTCGTCGAGGATCGGGCCCTTCAACGACTCGATGCGCTTGACGAACTGGCGGATGAACTCGGCGAACACCACGGCCACGTCGTCGTTGGCGGCCCACCAGCCGGCACCGCCAGCGGTGAACCGGGTGAAGTGCTCGGTGGTTGCGTACGCCGGCCACCCGTTCTGCGATCTGCGCATGCTTCCTCCTCAGGTGCAGGTGCATTCGGTCCAGTCGGGTGCCCCCGGCGGGTTGTGCACCTC
>DATINJ010000373.1:0-29552 GCA_035474375.1 Kineosporiaceae bacterium
GAACCGTGCCATCATCTCGCGCTGCTCGCCGTCCAACCCACCCATCAACGCCGCGGAATCGGTCGAGAGCTACTGCGACATCATCACGAGATCCTTGAAAGAGAACAGATTCCCGCGTATTTGGAGGCCTCTTCGGAGGACAGCCGAAGGCTCTATGTCGACCACGGATACCGTGACCTGGGCAAGCCCTTCACCCTGCCGAACGGGGCGACGTTCTACCCGATGTGGCGGGATCCAGAGCAGACCAACGACCGGAGCTCCGGTTGAGCCGCTCGACCAGCGGTTGATCTGGGGGCATTGACACCTTTCGCGGTGATTATTACCGTTGTGAGCGATTGATTACACTACGGTGGCGGGAGCGTGACCAGTGACTACCGCACACACCGAACCCCTCGCCTACCCGTTCAACGAGGACGAGGGCCTCGCGATGAATCAGGCCTACGCGGCTGCCCGTGAGGCCGACGGCATGATCCGAGTCCGGATGCCTTTCGGTGAACCGGCCTGGCTGGCCACCCGCTATGCCGATGCCCGACTGGTGTTGGGCGAGGCTCGGTTCAGTCGGGCACTGGCCACCGAACACGACGAGCCACGGCTATCGCCCGAGCAGCGGGACACTGGCATCTTGTCCATGGATCCGCCGGATCACACGCGGCTTCGCACCCTGGTGACAAAGGCCTTCACCGTGCGGCGGATCGAAGAGCTCCGGCCGAGAGTTCGCGACTTGGCCGGTCGGCTCATCGATGACTTGATCGCCCTCGAACCGCCGGTGGATCTGGTGGAGAATTTTGCGTTGCCGCTGCCCGTCGGCGTGATCTGTGAACTCCTCGGAGTGCCGGTCGAGGACCGCCCGAGATTCCGGGTCTGGAGCGACGCCGCGTTATCGACGAATTCGCTTACCCCCGAAGAGTCGATGGCCAATCGCGAAGAACTTCGAAACTACATACGCGGGCTCATCAATGCCCACCGAGTGACGCCGGCCAACGATCTGATGACCGCCTTGATCGAAGCTCATGATCTGCGAGACCGGCTGAGCGAGCTCGAACTGGTCGACCTGTGCATGGCAATCCTGGTCGCCGGGCACGAGACCACGGCCAGCCAGATTCCCAACTTCGTCTATGCCCTCCTCGAGCGGCCGGAACGCTGGGCCCAACTGCGGGAGGATCCGGCGTTGATCCCGGCTGCGGTCGAAGAATTGCTTCGGTTCGTTCCGCTCGGCGCCGCGGCGAGCTTTCCTCGCTACGCCCGGGAAGACATCAAGGTCGGCGGCGTGCTGGTGCGCGCCGGTGAGCCGGTTCTGGTCGCGGTGGGGGCGGCGAATCTCGATGCGCTCCAGTTCGATACCCCGGAAGAGCTCCGGTTCGACCGGAAGAACAACCAGCATCTCGGCTTCGGCCATGGCGTGCATCACTGCTTGGGCGCACCGCTCGCTCGAGTCGAACTACAGGAAGCCCTTCGAGTGCTCTTGGCCAAATTGCCGAATCTCAGCCTGGCCGGAGACATCGTCTGGAAGACCGCGATGATCGTTCGAGGGCCTCGCACGATGCCGGTGCGGTGGTGAAGGGATGACGTGGAAAGCCCGGGTAGACCCCACCACCTGCATAGCATCGGGCATCTGCGCCGCGATCGCCCCCGAATTCTTCACCCTCGATGGCCTGCACGCCACCGTCAAAGCGGAGGACGTCGAGCCGGACGAACTCCTGCTCGACACCGCTGACTCCTGTCCCACCGGGGCGATCTCCGTCCTCGACCACGGCGTGGAGATCGGCCCTAGACCGTAGGCAAGAGCCACCGAGACCTCCGTATCGGTTGGACAACGGCCTGCGGTTATACCTGGTCTTGGCAATGCCATGCCGGACTATGGTCTCAAATGCGAGATGTAGAATAACTCTCCGTCAGTAAATCCTTGATTGTGGCATCCGTCATATTCGCCGCTACATCCCGGTAGGTGACATCCCCAATACTTCGACCGGATCGCTCTCGTATACATTCCACCGTGGGCCTACCGGCCCAGCCGCGCGGAGCGCCGAGAACGGTTGAGGAGAAGTTAAAGATGTCCATCGACCCCGCGCGACGGGCACTGCTCGCCATGGCGCTGGGTGCTTTCGGGATCGCTACGGGTGAGTTCGTGACCTTGGGGCTGCTGCCCAACATGGCGGAGAGCTTGAGCGTCACGATTCCGCAGGCAGGGCATCTGATTTCGGCGTACGCGCTCGGGGTCGTCGTTGGCGCCCCGCTACTCACGGTCGCCGCCGTGGGATTGCCGCGTAAAGGCCTATTACTGTCCTTGACACTCGCCCTGGCGCTCGGCAACTTCGCTTCCGCAATGGCACCCGGTTTCGATGAGTTACTGATTATCCGGTTTCTTTCCGGGCTACCACATGGCGCCTATTTCGGCGCGTCTGCAGTGACCGCCGGGAATCTGGTCCACCGCAGTCGGCGCAATTCAGCGATGGCCCTGGTTTTCGCCGGGTTCACGGTTGCCAATATCGTCGGGGTTCCGCTGACCACGCTGATCGGGCAGCAGGCCGGCTGGCAATTCGTCTTCGTTCTGGTCGGTCTGATCGAGGTGATCGCCGCAATCGGCATCCTGGTGTTGGTCCCGATTCAGAGCAAAGACGTCGGAGAACCTCGCGAGCGACTTCGCCACGAACTGCACGCCTTTCGCAATATCCAGGTGTGGTTGTCCTTGGGTATCGCCGCAATCGGTGGCGGCGCCATGTTCGCGACCTTCAGCTACATCACGCCAATGATGACTCAGCTCGCCGGCTATGCCGAGTCCAGCATCAACCCGCTACTGATGCTCTTCGGTATCGGGATGACCGCTGGAAACCTGGTCGGTGCGCGCTTGACCGACCGAGCGCTGATGCCGACGATCTACCTGTCGCTGAGTTGCCAGATCGTCGTCGCGCTGATGTTCGTCTTCACCGTTCATCACCAGCTGGCAGCGGCGATCACGATCGTCCTGTTCCCCTTCACCACCATCGCGATGGTGCCGCCCCTGCAAGCCCGGCTGATCAGGCTGGCCGGCGGCGCACCCAATCTCGCCGCCGCCTCCATCCACTCCGCGTTCAACATCGCGAACTCGCTCGGGGCCTGGCTGGGCGGGCTCACCATCGCCGCCGGTCTCGGGTATGAATCACCGAATGTGGTGGCGGCCGGTCTGGCGGAACTCGGTCTGATCCTCGCCCTGATCTCCGGCTGGTTCGGCCAGACGGCCAAGCATCGGCGTGAGGTGGCCAGCGCCCGGACGAGAAGGCTGTGACGGTGCGGGGAGCGAGAGATGACCCGCTCCCCGCACCGCCGGCTCAACTACCCGAAGGAGTTGACGATCACTGCCGCCGTGTCGACGGCAGCCGGGCCGGACTGGTCGTGCGGAACGCTGACGTACACCTTGCCGCTGGTGCAGGTGTCCTTGCCGTCGGTCGCGCTCACCGAGATCCGGTAGACCCGCCCGTCGCCCTGACCACTGCGCTCGGCTCGCACCTGAACCTGGTTGCTGTGACCAGCGACCCAGGCGGCATCCGGGGTGGTGTTCCCGTCTGCCGCGGTGTTCAGTGCTTCGTCCTGGGTGACGGCGGTGATCGTCGTGGTCACCACGTCACCGTCCGGATCCGGAACGCTTGCCGTGACAGTCTGGAACTTGTGGTTCGGGGGCCACAGTTTCGGCGGCGTCACTGTCGCCATGGCGCAGTTCGGCGGCCGGTTGATCCGGACCGAGTTGGTCTCGATGAAGGCGTCACCAGCCGGTAGGCCGTTGATCAGGAAGTCCACCGTGCAGGTGCCCATCCCGGCGACAGCGTCCGCGGCGACCGCGATGGTCTCCTCGAACACGGCCTCACTGCCACTCGAAACCGTCTTCTCGGCAGGATCAAAGGTGGCCGAGAGTCCCGGAGTACAGGTGGCGACCGGCTTCACCGTCACCGGCAGAGCGGTCAGACCTTCGATGATCTTGTTCGCGACGTCCCCAGCCGGGACGTCACTGAAGGCCTGCCCGCCGGTTGCGAGAGCGATCCGGTCGGCCTGGCCGGTAGCCCCACCGGGCGTCCCGCAAACTCCGTAGTCACCCGACGAACCTGCCGGGTCGCCGTTGAGACCGTCCGCCGCTCCGGAAGTCACCGAGACAGCGATCACCTTGATCCCAGCTGCGGCCAGTTCGGCGGTCACCGAAGCTTCGGTGACATCGTCAGTTTCGCCCGAGATCGTGCTGCAGACCGAGTCGTGACCGGGTGCGTCACCGAACCAGACCACGATTCGGCTGGAGTCCGATCGGAAGTTGGCGGCGGTGACCAGCTTGTGCAGCGCAAACAGGTTTGCTTCGGGAAGGTCCCCGCCAAAGCTCGGCGTCCACGTCCCGATCGCGGTGGTCACAGTGGGCTTGTCGGCGGTGATGGCGGCGTCATTCTGGAAGCCGAATGAGGCCGGGAAGTCCTTGTACTGCCCGGCCCCGAACTGCGGCTGGTTCGCGACAGCATCCACCTGGGTCATGATGTCGTTGGCGTTGGCCTGAACGTTCGCCAGCGCCCCTCCCATGCTGCCGGTGGTGTCGGCGAGGAAGTAGATGTCCGGCTTGGGCAGGATCTCCGGAGTCTTTACCGTCTTGGTGATCTTCGTGGAGTCACCGGGATGCAACTGCAGGTCGACATGGGCCGGATCGACCCCGGGTGCGCCGATGGCGCCGACTGCTGACGCCGTGGTGAACAGGGATGCGGCGGTGATGGCTAACGCCATCCGCCGAGCCCCGGCCTGACGTGGATGTAACACAAAGCCCCCTCGTTGGTAGTCAATGACCGTCCGTTCCAGCTACCGCCCCCCGGCGGCAGGCCGGAATTCCGGCCTCCAGAAGTGACGCACAGTACATCCACAGCAACGCAGTGCGACGGGTTTTTCGCCGAACCGCGCGTCGTCCGTAGGGGTGACCTCGGGTTGTCGTACGGCCCCGGCGGTGATGTTCTATGCGGGATGAGGCGGTCGGGGAAAGCAGGTCCCTTTCGTCGGAAGTTTGCGTGAATATGCCTCCAGGGATGGGGATGATGGACGACTACCAGGCCGGCTCCGATCAGGCCCACCGCACGAGCGGTAGCACCGCACCAGGTGGCACAGCACCGGATACCGCGAACCTGGTCGCCCGATTCGAGGCAATGATGGCCAGGGTCGAGGCTGAGGCAGAGGTCGACGATGAGTCACTTCCGGATCGACTGTGCCGAGCCGTTGCCGACGTCCTCGGTGTCGACGGGACAGCGATCTCGGTCTACCTGGGCGCTGACATCGCGGTGCCAGTGGGTTCGAATCACCTGGCCGCCTCCGTAGGCGAAGCCCTGCAGTTCACCGTCCGCGAAGGTCCGTGCTTCGAGGCGTACGGCAGCCGGCTGCCGGTCCTGGTACCCGACGTCGACAGCCCAGAATCATCGGCCTGGGCACGCTGGCCGACCTACGCTGCGCAGCTCACCGAGCACACGAACTACCACGGCGTGTTCGCCTACCCGTTGCTGGCCGACGGCGTTGCAATGGGTTCGCTCAGCCTGTTCCGGCGTGTCGGCGGGCGACCGGACTACCTCAACGACGTCGAGGTGATCGCGACTCGGGTCGCGGACCGACTGCTGGCGGCCGAGATCTTCACCGGCCCGGACAGCGAACCGGTCCACCGATGGATGGAAGGCCCGAACAGCCGGCGTCGCCGTCTGGTGTGGCTGGCCCAAGGACTCACCCTGCAAGCGAACCGGATCACTCCGGCGCAGGCGATGGAACTGCTTCGCGCACAGGCCTTCTCCGCAGACCGCTTGCTCGACGATCTCGCTGCTGACATCGTCAGCGGCGAGATCGCCGTCCCTGTGCTGGAATCACATCAGTGAGCGGCCCATCTCCCGACTGTCAGGAGGTCGCGACGAGGCAAAGTGCAGTGGCATCATCCCTGATCAGTGATCAGGCTGGAGTACTGAGATGAGTAATGGACGGTGGTTTCGATGGCGAGCAGCTCGGCCGTGAACTCGACGTCACTCGCCCCGGTGTCGCAGGTCCAGCCGCTTCTCGACGCGCTCAAAGCGATCGCGGCCTGCCTCAAGGCCGACCGGGTGCCCTTCGCGCTGGCCGGCTCGTACGCGGTCTACGCCCGAGGGGGCGCTCGTAGCCTGCACGACGTCGACTTCGTGGTCCCGGCCGAGGCGATCCCGGCCGCGACCTCGGCGTTGCAGCGCTGCGGGTTCCGGGTGGAGCAACCGCCGGAGGATTGGCTGATCAAGGCGCACCGGGACGGCGTCTGCATCGACGTGATCCACTACCTGTCCTCCGGTGAGGTGACCGCCGAGCTACTCGCCCGGGCCGATGAGATGCCGGTGGAATCGGTCATCATGCCGGTGCTGAGTGCCACTGACCTGCTGATCGGCAAGATCGCGGCGCTTTCCGAACACAGCTGTGACCTGGAGCCGGTGCTTGCCGTGGCCCGCTCGCTTCGGGAGCAGATCGACGTCGCCGCAGTGCGGGACGCGAGCCGCGGCCACCCGTATGCGGAAGCTGCCCTGTTTCTGATCCGCAAGCTGGAGATCCTGCCGGGCTTGGAGGACGTGCGATGAGCGAACCCACCGGGTACCACCTCAAAGAGGTCGAGCGGCTACTCGCCGAGGACGACCGGACCTCAGAGCTACAGATTCATTTGGGCGTGATCGCCGGGAGACTAGTTGTTCGAGGCCGGGTGGCTTCACCGGAACGCCGAGATCGCGTACTGCAGCTGATTCGTCAGCACTGCCCGGACCTGCCGATCGACGACGAGCTCGACACGGATGAGCAGACACTCACGAAATCGCCTGCTACCAGCGAGGAGATCGCGTGATCCGGGTAGCCGCTGTGGGGGATGTGCACCTCGGCCCGGATATCGCCGGTCGCCACCGGACCGGCCTGCACGATCTATCCGACCGGGCCGACGTCCTGCTTCTCGCCGGTGACCTGACCAGACACGGGACGACGGATGAGGCGGAGATCGTTGCCACCGAGTACCGCGATCTTGGCGTCCCGGTGATCGCCGTCCTCGGGAATCACGATTACCACAGCGACGAGCAGGACCAGGTGGCCGGCATCCTGCGCCAGGCCGGCATCACCGTGCTGGAGGGCGACTGTGCCGTCGTCGAATGCTCGGGGGGCACCCTCGGCGTGGCCGGGGCGAAGGGGTTCGGTCTGGGCTTCGCCGGTCGCAGTGGCAGCGACTTCGGCGAGCCAGAGATGAAGGCCTTCGCCCGGCACGGTCGGGCCAGCGCGCAAGCCCTCGCGCGGGCTTTCGCCTCGCTACCGCCGACCGATGCGGTGATCGCCCTGACCCACTTCGCGCCGGTCGAGGGAACGCTGGTCGGCGAGCCGCTGGAGATCTGGGCCTTCCTCGGCAACTACCTCCTGGCCGAGGTCATCGATGCCGCGCGCTGCGATCTCGCCATCCACGGCCATGCGCATGCCGGGACCGAGAAGGGCCTGACCGAGCGAGGTGTGCCGGTGCGGAACGTGGCCGCGCCGGTGATCGGATCGGCCTATGCGCTGTACGACGTCAACCGGCACTGCGACTGAGTTGCCTGCGGGCGCCGCCCGAGGTCCCTCGGACGGCGCCCGCACGGTGCTGCGATCGTGATTCGGCTCGACCTTGATGATGCTCAATCTGCGGCGGCCGTGCCGAGTGTGATGGTTGCTGTCTGGGCCTGGCCGCTGGCATCGGTCCAGTTCACGGTGACCTTCTGGCCCGGCTTGGTCGCGGCCATGATCGAGTTCAAAGTCGTTGCCGAGTCGACCGTCGTCCCGTTGACCGCGGTGATGATGTCCCCTGCCTGCAGTCCGGAAGCCTCGGCCGGGCCGGCGGAGACAATGCCACCGACCGTCACCCCGGAGGTGGTGCCGCTGCTGCTCTCGCCGAGCTGATCCTGGTCGGCGTATCCCCCGAACCGGCCGTAAACCCGCCCAGCGCTGACACTCTCGTCGGCCAGCGCGACTCCCAGGAAGCCGTGCAACCCGATGTGGATGGTGGAACTGGCCTGGCCGGTATCGATCTGGTGGGCGATGCTCAGGGCCGTCGCGATCGGGATGGCGTAGGACTGCGCGGCGGTCGTGGTGGCGGTTGAGGCGGAGGCCATCCTGCCGGTGCTGTTACTCACCGAGGCCGCCGTGTTCATCCCGATCACCTTGCCCGCCGTCGTGGCCAGGGCACCCCCGGAGTCACCCGCAACGACCGGTGCACTGGTCTCGATCAGGCCGGTGAGCTGCTCGGCCTGCGCCCCTTCCGAGCTGGCGGTGATGTCCTGGTCGAGGGCGGTCACGGTGCCGGTGACGACGCTCGGCTCGCCGCCGTCGCCGCCTGCGTTCCCACTGGCCACGACGCTCTGCCCGATCTTCACCGCGCTGGAGTCACCGATGGGCAACGTTTTCAGACCAGACGCGTTCACCAACTGGATGACAGCCACGTCCGCAGTCGGGTCAGTGCCGACAACCTTTGCCGTGTACGTCTTCTGCGTGGAGACGACGGTGACCTTGATTCTCGTCGCCCCCTCAATGACATGGTTGTTGGTGAGGATCTCGCCGGTACTGGTCAGCACCATCCCGGTGCCGGCCGAGACCGCGCCCTGGTATCCATCCGTGCTGACGATGTCGACCAGCGCGCCCTTCACCGAGCTGGCCACCGTCGCGGTGTCGGTCTGCAGATACGAGGCCGAAGTGCCCTGTTCAGCGCGGGCGGCACCGCCAACCGTGACCACCAGTGCCAGCGCGGTAGAGGCCACCAACGCCGTGCGCCGATGCCGCCCCACCGGTCCCGAGAACCAGGACCTGGACGGTTCAGGGTCAGCTGTCAAAGGTTCCTGCGTGTTGGTCATGTCGCGCTCCTGCCGGGCGAGGGTCTTTAGTTCCTGACTCCTATGGCACCTCGCTCGTCCGAACAGACACTGCGTGCAAGCTGAGAAGATCCTGACTGGCTCAGCTGGAAGTAATGCGTGCGGTGCCGCCGACTCTGGTGACGATTCCCGCCGCGCTCCAGCCAGCGGTGGCCTGCACGGTGGACGGTCGCCCGAGGGCGTCACCCTGCTCGACGGCAACGGTCGGGTTGCGGCCGGTGATCAGGAGATGCGCAGCCAGGCAGCCGCTGCTGTTGGCGTTCGCCACGTCCTCGGGCACGCCGATGGCCGGAGCGAACATCCGGGCTGCCGCCGGCCTGGTCCCGGACGGCGGGACGTAGACGAAGCAGCCGAGTTGCCCGAAGCGGCGGCTCTCACCGGCCAGCCGCTCTTGATCCGGGCGGATGCCGGCCAAGACGGTCCGATCCACGACCGGGATCATCAGGCGTTCCCGGCCAGGAGAGGCAACGGCGATCTCGTCAGCCGGGTGCAGCGCGTTCGGCCCCAGCCCCAGAGCGGCCACGAACGCGGCACTTTCGTCAGCCCTCGCACCGCGATGCCGCACGATGCCCTGATCGAACCAGGCGTCGACCAGGTTGCCACCGGCTGGTTCCGGCCGCACGCTGCCGGTGGCTTCGAAATCCCGACCGGCCACCCGAAGCCGGCCCCGAAACCCCTCCTGCGCGTGCTGCAACGCAAGGACGGCAATCGCCGCCACCGTGCCATGGCCACAGCCGGGAAGCTCTGCCTCCGCGGTGAAGAACCGAAGCGTTCGGCTGCTGGCCGAACCGGTGTCCGGGTAGATCACAGCGACGTGCGAGGTACCCAGGCGGGCGGGAATCCGCGCGAGCTCGACGTCATCAATCCCTTCGCCGTTCGGTACCACCGCGGTCGGGCTACCTCCCGTACCGCCCCGAAGGCAGGCCTCGACCATGACCACTGCAGCGGACCCGCCACGACCACCTGACACCCGGCGCAGCCTACTGCTGCCAGGGCGCTGCGACGATCAGGCGGCGGAGAAGACGACCCTGGTCTCGGTGTTGCGGTAGCCGGCCCGGCGGAACCCGGCGGCCATCGGGAAGTTGGCGAGATCAGTGGTGGCAGTGATCTTTTCAGCTCCATTGGCGGCGTGCATCCGAGTGATTTCGGCCAGGATCTCGGGCCCGTAGCCGTGCCCACGCGCTTCCGGGAGCACCCCGAGATAGCCGACGTTCGGGTGGTACGCGGTAGCGGAGGGAATGGCCAGGCCGACCAGAACCCCGTCAGGGGTGTGCGCCGTGCGCCACCAGTCGCGCTTGCCGGGGGCATCCAGGTAGAACTCCAGATCCAGCCGCGCGGTTTCGTCAGCCCCGACGACGGCGAGGTTCTTGCCCGTCTCGTCGTCCAGGCTGCCCTCCGCGATGCGCCGGAAGAGCGCCAGGATCGTGGCGTCGCTGGGTTCGGGGCGGAACACCAGCCGGCCGGTCGATTCGGGGACGGGGATCTGCGGCGTCCACTCGAACTGCAACCGCTCCACCTCATGGGTGAGCCCAGCCGCCCCGGCCGCCGCCCGCCGCCAGGCCATTGCGTTCCTGGCTGCCGGGTCGTCATGCCAGTCGTTGGTCAGAGTGATGTTGAACATCGGCAGCGTCCGCGCGCCCTGCTCGCCGAACCACCGATGTGCCGTGGTCAGCAGTTGTGCTGCCAGTCCGGCTTTGTCTTCGATCGACTCCTCGATGTAGAGACAGTCCAAGGCGATCGGCACCAGGCTGTCGGCGCGGCCCCACCACAGCGCTCGAGCCACGATCCGCTGGTTCGCCTCGGCGATCCAGGTCCATTCCGGGCGGTACCTCCGGGCGGCCAGTTCGGCCCGATAGCGCTCGGCCTGGATCCACCTCACCGGCTCGGCCACACGGACGGCCACTACTCGATCGACGTCCTCGGCAACAGTGGAACGGAACACCATGGCATCTCCGAAATCATGGGTGACAATCATCGACGCATCACACCTAATGGGAGGAATTCAAGCATGCTGACGTCCGTCCAGATCCGACCGGCACGACCCGAGGAGTACCGGGCGGTCGGCAAACTGACCGTCGATGTCTACCTCGGTGACGAGCTGGTGCCCCCCGGCGCGATGTATCTGAACACTTTGGTCGACGCGGCCGACCGGGCCGCCCGAGCCGAGCTGATCGTGGCGGTCGATGCCGGCGGTAGCGTCGTCGGCTCCGTGACCTTCGCCCAGCACGGCTCCCCCTACGCCGAGCTGGCCGGGGCAGACGAGGTCGAAGTCCGGATGCTGGTGGTGGCGCCGCCGGCCCGGGGGCAGGGTTTGGGCGAGGCGCTGGTCCGGACCTGCCTGGACCAGGCAAGAGCCGCGGGCGCCGTCCGGGTGCGGCTGTCCACTCAGGAGAACATGGTGGGCGCGCATCCGATTTACCGCCGCCTCGGCTTCGTCCGGACGCCGGAGCGAGACTGGTCGCCGGTAGCCGACGTCAACCTGCTCACCTACGAGTTGCCCCTGGGCTGAAAGCGCCCGCTACTCGCCACGATCGGCGGCGCCGCCCGGGATGCGCTGATCAAAGGCACGACGGTGGGCACCGCTGGCGATCACTCCGGTCCGGCGGGCTGCAGGTTGGCCGACCACTTCTCCTCGATCCGCCCGTACTTCCAGATCAACAAGGCGGCTGCCCAGGTAAGCACGAAGAACCCGACAATCCCATAGCCGACGTAGTTCAGGTCGAGCCCTCCGATCGCCGCCAGCGGCCCGGAGGCGATCGACAGCTTGTCGGTCAGCACGGAGATCAGTTCGATGCTGCCGATGATCAGCGCGACCGCGACCGACAGGCCGGTGATCGTGATGTTGTAGTACACCTTGCGGACCGGCTTCGAAAATGCCCAGCCGTAGGCGAAGTTCATGAAGCAGCCGTCGATCGTGTCGAGCAGGCTCATGCCGGCGGCGAACAGGATCGGCAGGGTGAGGACGGCGTACCAGGGCAGACTGAAGGCTGCGGCACCACCGGCCAGCACCAGCAACGAGACCTCGGTGGCGGTGTCGAAGCCGAGGCCGAACAGCAGCCCGACCGGGTACATCTGCCACGGCTTCGTCACTGCTTTGGTGACACCGCTGAGAATCCGGTTCATGAAACCGCGGTTGTTGAGCTGCTCCTCCAGCGCCTGCTCGTCGAACTGGCCGCGTCGCATCTGCCGGAAAACCTTGAGGATGCCGACCAGCACCACCAGGTTGATGATCCCGATCAGGAAGAGGAAGAACCCGGAGACACTGGTTCCGATCACGCCGGTGAGGCTCTGCAGCGTGGAGGAGTCGTCCTCGACCTGGCCGGCCAACGTCCGCACGCCGAGCGCGATCAGCACGCAGAGGCCGAAGACGACGCTCGAGTGCCCCAGCGAGAACCAGAACCCGATCGAAAGCGGGCGCTTGCCCTCGGCCATCAGCTTGCGGGTGGTGTTGTCGATCGCGGCGATGTGATCGGCATCGAAGGCATGCCGCATACCTAGCGCGTAGGCCGTCACCCCCAGCCCGACGGTGAACGTTGCTCCCGATCCGACCTGCAGGTTCTTGGGGGCGACCAGCATCGTCAGCAGACCCCAACCGATCAGGTGCAGAGCCACGATCGCCGCCGTCAGGGCGCCGATCGTCACCCATTCCGACCGGGACAACCGGACCCCGAGACGCTCGCTCAAGGGCGGCTTGGAGGCCGTAACTGTTGATGCCGTCATGTCCTCTTCCGCACTGCTCGGCAGGTTGCCACGCCTTGATCGCTCACTATTGCGAACTTATCGCAATACAGCCTGGGGCGCCACGGCCGAGGCGATGGTCAGCGCGGCAGTCAGAACGAGTTACGGACGATCGACACCGGATGGTTCAAACAGGCATTTTCACAACGGCAAGAAATCGCGTCGCGCCCACTGCAGATCAGCCTGTTCCGGCAGGGGACGTCGTACCCTGAGTTTCAGTAGTTACCCGCCTCCCACCAGCATCTATCACCCTGAGTGAAGACATAGATGGATTTGACCGGCTTGGCAGAGAACCCATCCTGCGGCATATCCCGCCGCATTTTCGGGCGATATAGAACGGAGCTGGACGCGCCTTGCTCTCGGACAAACTGCTGATTTCATGGTCACCGTTGAACGCTGACACGCCGACACCCGACGCGGGCAGCCGGTGCGGGGCCTGCCCACCTCGGCCGGGCTGGTGGCACGCGGTTGGGGTGCTGATAGCCCTGGTCGGCTCGACGGTGTTGGCGACGCCCACCGCGACGGCTGTGCCCAAGCCCAAGCCCACGGTGGCGGAGGTCCAGCGCAAGATCAATCGGCTCCAGCACGAGGCAGAGCAGACCACCGAGGCGTACAACGACACGCGCGAGGAACTGGCCTCGATCACTGTCCGGCTCAGAGCGGCGGACAGCAAGCTGGGGCGGCAGCGCATCGAGCTGGCGAAAGCCAAGGCGAGGGTCGGCCAGTTGGCATCCGAGACCTACCGTCGCGGCCAGCTGACCACGCTCAACCTGCTCCTCGGGGACGACCCGGACTCCGCTCTTGCCCAAGCCGGCTACCTGCCCTCGCTTGGCCAGCGGCAGGCCCGGGCGATGAACCAGCTGCGGGACGGCGAGCAGAAACTTGCCACCACCGAGGCCGAGATCAAACAGCAGCGGGACCGGGAGCAAGCGGCGAAGATCCGGCTGCAGAAGAACCGGGACGCGGTGAAGAAGCGACTTCGGCGGGCGGCCGACCAGCTGAAGTCGCTGTCGCCGACCCAGCGGGTGACCCTGCGGCAACATCAGCGCAGCAGCGACAAGGCCAACGCTCCGGCCGGCGGTGGCGAGGCGTTCTGTGCCGGCAAAGCGGTCCAAGCTCCCTCCGCCGCCGCCAGAACCGCCATCAATTTCGCCTGCGCCCAGCTCGGCGACCCCTACCAGTGGGCCTCCGCCGGACCGGACCGGTGGGACTGCAGCGGGCTCACGATGAAGGCCTATGCCGCCGCCGGGATCTCGCTGCCGCACAGCTCGAAAATGCAGGTCGGGTACGGAACTCGGGTCAACGTGGGCGACCTGCTCGCCGGTGACCTGGTCTTCTTCTACGCACCGATCACGCACGTTTCGATCTACCTCGGTGACGGCCTGACGGTGACTGCCCCACAGACCGGCGACGTCGTCAAGGTTTCCCAGTTCTTCGCCACCCCGGTGGCCGCCGTCCGGCTCGGGTGAGCGACTGACCGGTCCCGAGCGACCGGGACTTCAGCACTACTCAGCCGAGCGCGGCCAGCATGGCTTTCATCTGGGAGATCTCGGCCGCTTGAGCGGTCTTGATCGACTGGGCAAGGGCTTTCGCCTGCGGGTTGGAACCGGACTTGAGCTCGGTCTTCGCCATCGCGATGGCACCGGCATGGTGCTCCGACATCTGAGCCAGGAACAGTGCGTCGACCTTGGACGTGGACTTCAGTTTCCGCAGGTCGGCTGCACTCATCATGCCGTGCATCGCCATTCCGTCCGTTGACGACAGGTCTGGCACCGGTGCGCCCCAGGCGGTGAGCCATCCGGAAAGAGTAGTGATCTCCGGAGTTTGGGCAGCCTCGATCTTCGTGGCCAGTTCCTTGATCTCGGCGTTGCCGGTCCGTTCGAGGACGATGCGGGCCATCTCGAGGGCCTGCGCATGGTGCGGAATCATCGCCATCGCGAAGTCGATATCCGCGAAATTGTGCGGGCCGGTGGCCGTTGCACCGGAACTGGCCGTCGCCTCCGCGGCGACCGCCGGGGGCGTGGTTGCCATGGTCATCGAACTCGTTCCACCGGCGGCCGGTTCGGCGGAACCGTCCGAACCGCAGGCGCTCAAGCCGAGCACTGCGGTGATCAGAACGGTGATGGCGAGGGTCTTTTGGACATGGTTCATGCTGGATTCCTCTGATTGACAGGGCGAGCGGACGCGGCGGCACTGCGATTACCCACAGGCCGGGTCCGGTCACACTCGGGCAATACAGAGCCCGGTCAACGAAGGACGTAGATGTGGTGGCGGAGCGCGCGACAACGCCCACAAAATGGACGTGAGCCGCTCGCGATGGTGGGACGTCTGCGCCATCGCGTGGGCACGGGTCCGGAACAACAGCAGCAGGCTCAACACCGCGACGCAGAGGTCCAGCATCCGGTGTTCAGCGCCCGTCGAGGCACCCATCGCCACCGGACCGCGCTTCGCCACGGGAGTGTTCTTCGTCACCAGGTTGCTCGTTGTCACCACCCGTTGCCCGCTGCCTGACATCGAGGGGTGCACGTGAGCTGCCGATTCCACTGGGCGGGAATCCAGCCAAACCAGGGCGCTGACCTGATGCGAAGCCAGGCCGTGCATCGACGACAGCCCAGCCAGCAAAACGAACGCCAACAGCGCCGATAGCGGGCTCTGACGTGCTCGTTCGCGGGCGCTCATCAGCAAATAGGCTAAAGCCCAGGGCTGGGTGATCGCTGCATTCCGCTGCTACTTCCGGACTTCTTCCGTCGAACATTCATAGTTGCTATGAACTCGTGCGACCAGCGACAACGACCGCCGGACCGGGCCCGCGCAAACGAATCTGAGCAAACGGCTTCGGACCAGAGCGTGACAGACGCTTGGTAGCGCGGCTATGTTCAGGCCACTTGCTCGCACCTGCGAGCAATGTCCGGGCGGACGCCGAGCTCTGCCACCGCCTCGGGCCATCACGACCGCACGGCAGAGGCGGGGGACCCACTTACCGGGTGGCCGACACAGTGTCGACCATCCTTGGGGTGAAGCCGGTCAGCTGCATCTAGCAGCGCCGGCCGGGTGTACTCCCACCCGAACCCGACAGCTCACCTCGTAGGCGTCAGGAGAGGGACACGTTGTCCGAACGCGCCGTTTCGCGCCACCGCGCGCCCCAACGAGCTGCTACCCCACTGTCCGAGATGACCGAGACCCTGACCGGGCAGTTCGCCCTCGTGGGCCGGTCAGGAGCCATCGTCGCGATGTCTACCGGCTTGATGGCCTCGGCGGCAGTGCCCGCCCAGGCCCTGGCAGACACCAGCAGCAGAGCGACCGTCGCCAGCGTCGATACGTCGGCGTCCACGGCCTTGATCACCACCTCGATGTCAACCGGTCGTTCAGCTGTCCTGATCGGCTCCCAGGCGCTCGCTCAGGGCACCGCCATCTCGGCCCCCAGCACCGCCAAGGTCACCTTCGAAACGAAGGCGTTCAAGGCCGCACCAGCGCCGGTGCGGAAGGTGGTCAAGACCACCGCGGTGTCTGCACCCACGCAGGCAAGCGTCACGGTCGTGAAGCCGGCTGCGGCGCCGACCGGAACCGCCAGCGGATCATCGGTCCTCGCGATCGCCGCTCGCTATGTCGGAACCCCGTACGTCTACGGCGGCACCACTCCCCGCGGCTTCGACTGCTCCGGCTTTGTCGGTTACGTCTACCGTCAGCTCGGAGTGTCGCTGCCACGCACGGCCAACGACCAAATGAACGCCACCAGGCAGATCCCGCGTTCCCAGGCACAGCCTGGGGACCTGGTGTTCTTCGTCTCCGGTGGCCGCGCCTATCACGACGGCATTTACGCCGGGGGCAACATGATGTACGACTCCCCGCGATCGGGAAAGAGCATTCAGAAGCGCGAGATCTGGAGCGCCGATGTGGTCTTCGCCCGGGTGACCGGCTAGCACAGCGGCACGGACAGCCAGCCATCCCCTCCGGTGGCTGGCTATCCCGCGTTTGCCGTGGTTCTACCGGATAGCCGCAGCCCTCCCGCGAAGATCGCCAGCTACGCCCGCAAGTAGTGCCTCTCGCGGCACGAAAACGGGCACAACTGGCGATCACCCAGGGCAGGTCTCTCAGCGGAGTCCATCGAGCTCACCCGGTCGAGATGCCGGGGTGGATCACGGCACCACAGCCGGCCCGGGATTGATGTCGCCGCCGAAGACCGGCTCGGGGAAGGGCACTTCGGGCACACCCTTCAGCGATTCGGTCATGAAGTTGGTCCAGATCATGGTCGGATAGCCGCCGCCGAAGATCTCCTTGAACTGGCCGAAGCCCTTCATCGGCACGTTCGAGGCGACCAGCTCGCCCGCCTTGTTCTTCTCCGTCCCCAGCTGGTACATCACCACCGAGGTCGACAGCTGCGGCGTGTAGCCGACGAACCAAGCCGATCGCGCGTCCGACGAGGTTCCGGTCTTTCCGGCCGCTGGCCGGCCGAGGAGTTGCGCCTTGGCCCCGGTGCCATTGCGAACCACCTGCTGGAGCGCGAAAGTCAGGTCGGCGACCGTGTCCGAGTTGAACACCCGCTTCCCGTCCGTGTCGCCGTCCTTGCTGTAAAGGATCTGGTCGGTACCCGTTTGGCTGATGGTCTCGATGGTGTACGGCGTCCGCCGAATACCGTTGGCGGCGAAGGTCGCGTAGGCACCGGCCAGGTCGATGGACGGCAGATCGGCCGACCCGAGCACGTTTCCCACTTCGTTCTTGGCGATCGCAATCGACTTCGGGATACCGGCCGCGTACGCCGCTTCCGCCGTCCTGGCCGGTCCAATATCGGCGTTGAGCTCGGCGTACACGGTGTTCAACGACAGTTCAGTGGCTCGCACCAGATCCAGGGAACCCCCGGATTCGCTCTCCTCACTGTTCTCAAACGTCTGTCCCCGCACCGTGATTGGACTGTCACTCGAATACTGGCTCTTCAGGCTGTAGCCGTCCTCGAGCGCGGCGATCAATCCGAAGGGCTTGAAGGTGGACCCGGCCTGGGCGCGCGAGATCGTCGCGTTGTTGTTGTCCGCCCCCACGTACTTGGTGCCACCGAAAATTGCCCGCACCGCGCCGGTATTGGGATCGATCGACGTCATCCCGACATTCAGGCCGGCGGGCTGGTCGGCAGGCAGCGTCTGCTTCACAGCCGCCGCTGCCGCTTTCATCATCCCTCGGTTGAACGTCGTGGTGATCTTGTAGCCGGCGCTCATCAGTTGGTTGTCGGTGATCCCCAGGGTCTGGGTGGCTTCCTTCACCACCATGTCCTTCAGATACCCGTTCTGCCCGGTGGTGGTGATAGTTGGGGCTGACGCCACGGTTTCCGGGAAGGTGAGAGTCTGGCGAACCGCGGGGTCCAGCCACTTCTCCGCCACCATCGCGTCGAGGACGACGCCCCATCGCCGGACGGCTCGGGCCTTCTCTTCCGTACTACCGCGAGGGTCGGCCAAGGACGGCGCGTTGATGGCTCCGGCCAGGAAGGCGGCCTGGGAAACGGTCAGATCCTTCGCATCCGTGTTCGGACCGAAGTAGGCGTGGGCCGCGGCCTGGATCCCGTAGGCACCCTCACCGAAGTAGATGGTGTTCAGGTACCGGCCGAGGATGTCGTTCTTGGTCAGGATCTGGTTCATCTTGACGGCCATCAGAATTTCCTGGGCCTTACTCTTCACGCTTCGGTCGCGCTGGTTGTAGATGTTCTTCAGGTACTGCTGGCTGATCGTCGAGCCACCCTGCAGCGAATTGCCGCGGAGGTTGCTGAACGCCGCCCGAGCGATCGAGGTCGGATCGATTCCGCTGTTGCTGCGGAACGTCCGGTCCTCGGCCGCGAGTACCGCGTTCTGCACGTCGATCGGTACTTCCGCCAGCGCCACACTCTGCCGGTTCTGAGTCGCCAACTGGGCGATCGGCGTCTTTCCGTCGCTGAAGTAGATCACCGTGGTCTGGGCGATCGCTTGCGCGTCCGGCGCCGGCAGACCGGTCGCTGAGTAGGCCGCGAACAGCGCGATGATCATCGTCATGATGCCGAGGCCGATGCTCGCGCAGAGCAGCTTCCACGAGGGCAACCAGCGGGTCCAGCCCTCTCGGCCCCAGCGCGGGTAGTCGACGAACCGGCCGGGTGGAGTTTGCCTTGGCGCCCGTCCCCGGTCAGGCCCAGGGCCCGGTGCTCGTCCCCGGGACGGCCGCAACTCGGTGCGGGCTGCGTACGCTTTGGCAGCGGTTCCAGCGCCGCCACCTGCTCCTCGACCCGTGCCACCGGAGCGGAAGTCCAGCTGACCGGTCGGCACGACCAGGCGGGACGACCGGGACCGGTGGTTTCGGCTTGACCCAACGCCGGCCCCAGATCCATCCATGACCAAAGGTACGGAGTGGGCGGCCCAGGGGTTCAATCCATCGCAGACCGGTCCACCGCCACGACGGCTCGACTGATCACTACCGCCCGCCTTTGACGAAGGCCTTCACGGAAAGCGGCCGAGGCGAAGCCATCTGTGCATGAACGACCGATGATCACGCCAATATGCCTATTCATGCTGGTATGTCTGTTCCGAATCCTGGATTGACGTGCCTTCGCTTCAGGGTCACAGCTTCGGGCCCTGCTTGCCGATGCATGAATGTGAGGGACAGGACAGGCCCCAGGCGGTGATCCCGGTGCAGCTGGCGAACGAGCCGCTCGCCACGGACCACGAGGTCGCCCTCCAATGGGCGTATGAACTCGTCGAGGCTGCGCAGGATCGGGACGTCACCCAAGCGGTGGACGCCGCACACGATCAAGCTCGAGCAGCGGGCTGGGCAGACGTGCTCCTAATTTCGCATTTCGCCCGGTCGCTGTCGGCTCGCCGAGCAGACCTGGACGACACCGAGCATGTTCAGGCGATGCTGGACACCGCCGGGACCCTCGGGGACTCGGCGTTGCTGGCTCTCGCGCTGGCCACGAGTGCCCAGCGCAACGCCGATGCTCGGCGAGTACAGCCGCCCGGCTCCTCCGGAGCTGAGCCGCTGGCCCGTGCCGTCGTGTTGCTGGACAGCCCGGAAAGCCTGCTGGTTCATCGAGTGGCCGCCAACATCGAGGTCGCCGGTGCCTTCCAGGCGCTGGGCTTGTGGTCGCTGGCGAGAGAGCGATATGGGCTGGTCAGGGCGCTCTTAGAGGCCCAGCACGGCGGCTCCTGGGGCGATGTTCTGCGACGTCAACGCCGGGTCGTCGACGCGAACGGGATCGATCTGGTTCTGGACACGGCCTGCGCGATGGCCGAAGTGGGTGACTGGGACGGAGCCCGCGACGTCGCGGGCGAAGCTCTCCTCGAAACCCTTGCCGTCCTCGATCCGGACTGGCCGGCCAGCTGGACCGCGACCGTACATGCCTTCACCGAGCTGCTCGCGAGTCTTGCCGAGGAGCGATCGCCGGCCGACCGCGACCTCGTCCTGGCACACGCCCACGACCCGGACACGAATGCCAATCTCGCCATGCTCGACGTCGCCGATGCGATCCGCGCCCGCAAAGCAGGAGATCACGCCCGGGCGGCGCGGCTGGCAGCGACCTGCCAGGCGGCCATCGGGCCGGACGTTCCGGCCTACGTGCGCCTGCTGGCGCTGAATCTTGCTGCCGATGGCAGCAACAGTCCGTCGGCCGCGTTGGCCTATGCCCGTGAACTGGTCACCCTGAGGTGGAACTCCCGATTGCGCCGACTGGCGGCGATGCAGGCATCGATCGACGCCGAACGCCGCAGGCTCGATCACGAGCGCCTCCGGGAGCAGGTGCTGGTGGACGATTTGACCGGTTTGGGGAATCGCCGGGCCTATACCGCCTACCTGGAGACGGTGCGGCGCTCGGTGGCCGCCGCCGACCGCGCGGTCGAGACGTGGAGCGGAACCGATCGTCGCTCCCTCGAGCCGCAGACCCGAGAGTTGATGGTCATGATGCTGGACGTCGACCACTTCAAGGCGGTCAACGACACGTACGGGCACGACATCGGTGACGAAGTACTGCGCCGGATCGGCGCGATCCTGGCGACTCAGGTGCGCGCGGCGGACCTCGCCGCGCGGCTCGGCGGCGACGAGTTCATCGTGATCATGACGCCGGATGCCGAAGCCGTCGGCGAGGCTCGGGCCGGCGCGATAGTCGATGCGGTGCAGGGGTATCCGTGGGACGACGTGGCTCCGGGACTGACCATTTCGGTCAGCCTCGGGCTGCACTGCGGGCCGGTCAACGACGTCGCCCGGCTGCTGTCCGAAGCCGATCGCCAGCTCTACGTGGCCAAGCGTGGCGGGCGCGGCCGGATGGCGGGCGGGTCTCGCGAGCGCCGGTAAATGACGATCGACCCGGCCGGCTTCCGACAGCTCAGAGGCGGCCGCGGATCGGTGTGCGTTCCACCGGATCGGCCTGCGGCATCGTCATCTCCAGGCGCAGGCCAAGTAGCCGAATCGGCCGCCCGGCTTCGCGTTTGGCGGCCAAGGCCCGAGCCTCCGCCAGGATCACGGCGAGGTCGGTGGTCGGCTGCCGGAGGGTGCGGCTGAACGTCTTGGTGAGGAAGGGCTTGTACCGGATCTTGAGGGTAAGCCGGACGGCGGGGCGGCCCTCGCGCTCGACATCCCCGAGGACCTCGCGCACGAGTTGCGCCAGGGCGTCGTCGACGTCTTCCGGTTCGGTGAGGTCCTGCTGAAAGGTGTGCTCTCGGCTGTGGCCTCGCGCGACCCAGGGCGAGTCGTCGACCACGGCCGGGCCGCGGCCATGACCAAGGTCGGCGTACCAGGCGCCCATTCGCGGGCCGAACTCCTCGACCAGGACGGCGCGGTCGGCGTCAGCCAACTCCTGGACCGTGCTGACGCCATGCTTGGCCAGCCGGGTCGAAACTGCTCGGCCCACGCCCCACAGCTCGATCGTGGCACGGTGGCCCATCACCTCGAACCAGTTGCCCGCCGTCAGCTCGAACATCCCGCGCGGCTTGCCGAACCCGGTGGCGATCTTCGCGCGGACCTTGTTGTCCCCGATCCCGACCGAGCAATGCAGCCGGGTGGCAGCCAGCACCTCGGCCTGGATCCGCAGGGCGTACTCCTGCGGATCTGCGGTGCGGACGCCGACGAACGCCTCGTCCCACCCGAGAACCTCGACAACCGCGCCGTCCATACCGCGCAAAGTGGACATTACCTGGGACGAGGCGGCCTCGTAGACCGGTGCGTCAACCGGCAGGATCACCGCGTCCGGCGCCTTCCGGGCGGCTAACCGCAACGGCATCCCGGAACCCACACCGAACGCGCGTGCCTCGTAGGAGGCGGTCGAGACCACCGCTCGTTCGCTCGGGTCACCTCGGCCGCCCACGATCAGCGGCAGGCCGGCCAACTCCGGACGGCGGAGCACCTCGACGGCCGCGATGAACTGGTCGAGGTCAACGTGCAACACCCAGGGGCGAATCGCTACGTCCACCTGACCAGTCTGCCCCGCGAAGCCCATTCCGTAAGCTGTCTTCCATGCCGGACGCCGTGCCTCGACCCGAGCCGTTCACCCTGCAGACCACCGCCGCAGCGCTCGAGGACCTCCGCACGCGGTTGCGCGCGACGCGCTGGCCGGACGCGCCCGAGGACGCCGGGTGGGCGCTGGGGACCGACCTCGGCTACCTCCGTGAGCTGGTCGAATACTGGGCGGATGGCTTCGACTGGCCCGCTCAGGAAGCGGCACTGGCTCGACTCCCGCACTTTCGCATCCTCCTCGGTGGCCTCGGGATCCACTTCGTGCAGGCTCGCGCTGCCGCGCCGGCCGGCGACGGCCCGCCCGTTCTACCGCTGGTCCTCAGCCATGGCTGGCCAGACTCGTTCTGGCGGTACTCGAAGGTCATCCCGCTCCTCACCGACCCCGGTGCGCATGGCGCCGACCCCGCCGACGCGTTCGACGTGGTCGTTCCCGACCTGCCGGGCTACGGGTACTCCGACCGCCCGACCGGCCCAGCCCCGGACGCCATCGCCGTCGCCGACCTGTGGGCCGAACTCATGGCTGCCCTCGGCTACCCGCGCTTCGGCGCCGCCGGCGGTGACCTCGGCAGCCACGTCAGCCGCTACCTCGGGCTCAACCACCCCGACCAGGTCGTCGCTGTGCACCGCACCGACGCTGGCCTGCCACTCTTCACCGGCGACCCCGCGGAGCTCGCGACCGAAGAACACGCCTGGTTACGGGAGGCAGCGGCCTGGGGCGGGACCGAGGGCGCCTACGCCGCCATGCACCGCACCAAGCCTCAGACCGCCGCCTTCGGGCTCACCGACTCACCGGCCGGGCTCGCCGCGTGGATCGTCGAGAAGCTCCGCGCCTGGAGCGACTGCGACGGCGACATCGAGCGGCGGTTCACCAAGGACGAAATCCTGACGAACATCACGATCTACTGGCTCACCGGGACGATCGGCTCGTCGATGCGGATGTACCGGGCGAACGCCGGGATCCCGCCCGCGCAACTCGCCCGGCGGGTCGAGGTACCGTCCGGCTTCTCGATCTTCGCCGGTGACGTCGTGCGCCCGCCGCGAGCCTGGCTGGAGCGCACGGCAAACACCGTGCGCGCAACGGAACCGGCGAGTGGCGGGCACTTCGCGCCGTTCGAGGAGCCCGAGCTCTACGCGGAGGAGTTGCGCGCGTTCTTCCGCCCCTACCGGTGACCGTCACGTTACCCGTACGCACCGGGTAGGTCATCGTCGAGCGCCCGGTACAGACCGCGCAACAGGACGACGCCCTCGGCTGCGGTGAAGGCGTTCAGGTGGACTTCCCAGGTCGGTTCGCGGACCAGCGCCAGCCCGAGCGCGTGCCACAGGCAGCGGAAACTCTCGGACCCGCTCAACCCACCGCGACCGGCCCCGAAGAGCGGCAGCAGCACGGAACGCAAGGGCGGGCTCGCCGGGTCGTTCTTCCGTTCTTGGTCGGCCAGGCGGAAGATGCCGTCCACCGCCACGGCGATGGCGTGGCGCGAGACCTCATAGCTGTTCGTGCCGGAGCGCGGTACCGCGACAGCGGCGTGAAACAGCCGGCGAATTCCTTTGTCTGCGAGCATCCCGCCGGAAGTCATCGCCACGACGCCCGGCTCCACCGGCCCGCTGCCGACGTTGTTGGCCCGCCGCCAGGCGATCAGTTCCTCGGCGACCACGTCTGTCACGACATGACCGCCCCGGTCGCGGACGGCGGCAGCGCTGCGCAGGGCGCCCGAGAGGGTTACTGCCCAGATCCGGGACGGCTCCAGATACACGTTCTCCGACGACACCACGATGTCGACGTCCCGCAGACTGTCGACCCCGCCGACCCGGACGACCACGTCGACCGTCGCCGCGTCCGGCGCAGAACCCCCGGACGCGAGGGCACTCAGCGGCAGGCGGATCGGTGGGAACCGGCGCTGGTAGCTGGGGTCGTCCTCGTGCGGCCCCAAAACTTGCAGGGAATGGGCAATGTGAGCCAGGGCCGAAGCCAGCTCGGTCGCCCCCGGCGCCGTCACCGCGGCCGGAGCGGCGCCTGGCAGTGCGGTCGATTCCGGCTGACCTGGCCGATCGGCCCGCCGACAGAGGATCAGGATCTCCTCGGCGAGCCGCTCCACCAAGAGGAGCTCGGGCTTCTTCCGGAACGTCTCCGGCTCCAGGCCGTAGATCGCCGCGGCCCGGCGGCGCAGGTCGGTCGGGGTGCGGCCGATGGTGCCCTGAACCAGGCCGAAGAGGTACGGCGCCGCTTGTCCGAGCGGGTCGCCCTCCTCACTCTCCATCGCTGCGACCGCCGCCCGAAGCATCGTCTCGATGGCCGGCGGGTCGTGCCCCTCGACCGTACCGAAGCCGCAGATCCGGGCCGCCTTGCCGAGCGCGGGCAAGTCCAGATGCCGCAACTGGCGCACGCCCTTGCCGCGGAGAAACCGCAGCTCGTCCACGAGGGCAGAGTGCTCCGGAGCAGAATCTCCGATCGTCATCCCAGCACCGCCTGACCGGCTTCTGCCCGGTTTCTGACCGGCTCCTGCCCGGCTCCTGCCCGGTCCCAGTGACGGCCACCCAGGTGTCCTGGAGTGGACCCGCTGCCGCGAACCCGGACGGCGCGGGCACCCAACTGGAGGTGCCCCATGGATTCGCGATTCGCGCAGCTGTCGGAGATCCCGGTGTGGGCCGGTGTGCTCCTTACCGTGGCCGATGCCTTCCACCTGCCATGGCTGTCCGGCGGCGTCTGGTGTTTCGTCATCGGCTCTTCCATTATTCGACGCCTCGCCACCGGTCGCCGGCTTCGGTCGCGGCACCTTCGGCGGCAAGTGCCCAGCGAGGGCATTGAGGACGGCGCGAGGGCTCCCCGGAGGGACGCTCAGCCTTAGTCGCCGGGCCGGATTCGACCATCGTGACTCCTGATCGCATCGTTCGCCAGTGGATGCGATCACCATCGTAGGTGGCCCGGCCAGGCTCACCGAGGATCCGACGTGACAGATCCTGGTCGATTCAACGTCATCGGGCGCCATTGGGTGCCGACGCCGGATCCCGGAGATTAGGGTTGCGGTGAAACCGGAGGGGACCTCCGGCGACGGTGACCATGCCGAGTTGCGGTGCATCACGGCCGATCTGAAGCGGGCGCTGCCGCCGGAGGCTGATCCCGCTCGACTCGATGACGTGGCCAACCTCCGCCGATCCGGCTCGCGCCTGGGTGAGACCCAGCGCTGACAGCTGAGCGACCAGCGCGCTGCAGCCCGATCACACGCTGTCCTGGTTCCAAGCCTCCCCCACTGTGGCTCCCGCAGGCCCGGCCTCGCCGGCCAACGCTGCGAAACTCGCTCAACTCGGCCGCTGGCGCGCCGTCCAGACGCCGTCCGCCTGTTCTGGAAATTGCCCAGGAGACAACCGTTTTAAGCCCGGATTCTGCCCGGATTCAGCGACACCTCGACCCGTCTGATGGTTCTGCGCGGTCGGGAATTCCTCCCGAAACCCCGCGCCGATCCGGGTAAGGAGGTGACCTCGATGCAGACACACTGCGCTATCTGGGCTCTGACCGTTCTGTTCCAGCTGATCTCGTTCTGATCGGCTCCGATCAGGTAGACGGAAGATCGGCGCCCTGTCCGGCGCACTGGCACATCAGAATCTGGTGGCCCAGTCCGGGCAGGGCGCCATGCCGCTACTGACTGCGAGCTCCCGGGGTGACGACAGGTCCTGCCATCGCATCCGACCTTGGCCCGGCGATGCCTCCGGGCCAAATTCACCCCGGGTGCCGCGAACCGTATGCCACGGCCACGGCGTACCCCGGTCACGAACGAAAGCTTCGCGACTGGGATGGAGGTGCCGGGCATGCGCCGAGACGCATCACGCGGCCAGACCATTTCCCTTGAGCCGCAAGGATTCACCGACGTCAATCCGATCGCTCGAGGAGGTACCGGTGACGTACTCCGGGCCCGGCAACCGGCAATGGGCCGGACCGTCGCGCTCAAGGTCTATACGGCCCCCGGTGGTTCCGAGTGCGCCGACCGTGAGCTCGCCGTGGCGGGGTGGCTGGGCGTGCATCCCCACCTCGTCACGGTGCACGGTCGCGGGCAGACCCCTTCCGGGCACGACTACCTGGTGATGCCCTGGTACGACGGCGGGTCGCTCGCCGACGAGGTGCGGCGTCGGGGCCTGCTGCCGGTCGCCGACTCGCTGCGACTGGGCGTCAAGCTGGCCGGGGCGCTGGCCCACCTGCACGGTCGTGGCGTCCTGCACCGCGACATCAAGCCGGCGAACGTGCTGCTCACCGCCGCTGGTGAGCCGGTCCTGGCGGACTTCGGGCTGGCCGCGCTGCCGGGCGAACCGCAGGCACCGGCGACCAGCCTGACACCGCTGCATGCCGCTCCGGAGGTGCTGCGCGGCGAGCCGTCGACCCCGAGTTCGGACGTGTGGTCGCTCGTCTCGACGCTGTGCACGGTGCTGGACCGCAGCGACCTCCCCGCGCCGCTGAGCACCCTTCTGAGCACCGCGACGTCCGCCGATCCGGCCCAGCGGCCGGCCGACGGTGGCGCCCTCGCGACCGAACTGCAGGCGGTGCAGGCACAGCTGGACCTGCCCGTGACCCAAGTACCGGCGGTCCCCCAACCACCGCCAGCACCGACCCAGCCGCCAGCATCGCCGATTCCGCAGCCCGCACCGCCGAAACCGCCCGCACCAGCGATTCCCGGAGCAGATCTCAACTCTTTCTGGGCCGCCGACCGAGGCCAGACCGTGACCCCGAATCCAGGCCACACCGTGCTGCGGAACCCGCCTCCGGCGCCGCGGCCGAACCCCTGGCCCGGCATTGCCGTCGGCACCCTCGGCGGAACCGCGCTGGCGATGCTGGTGCTGGTCGTGGCCAGCCTTCTGCACCTGTGGTGACCGATCCGCACTGATCCAACCCTGCCAACAACATCCCTACCAACCACATCCCTGCCAACCAGCGTGAACAGGAGGAACAACGATGGCTGACAGCTTCGCCGCCGACCCGCACGAAGCGGAGCGCGTGGCCCAGGAACTGACCGGCATCCGCTCCGGTCTGGGCGCCACCAGCGGCTTGTTCGCCGGCGCCGAGGCGACCGGGTCTGGGCGCATCCAGCGAGCTCTGCAACGGTTCCAGGAGGACTCCTCGCAGAGCCGTACCCACATGGGGGAACTGCTGGATCGCGCCTCCGGGCTGCTGTTCGGTCTCGCCGACGGCGCCACCGCCGTCGACCAGGCCTTGTCCGACGCGCTCGAGCCGTCGACCGACCCCTCGACCGACCCCTCAACCGACCAGGCACCGGCGAAGGCCGCGTGATGGGCACCCAGTTCACCCTGCGAATTCCGCCGTCCTGGTGGGAATTCGATGTCTGGCGGGCCACTCGCACCGGCGATCTGGCCCGCCACGTAGACACCACGATCGCCGACCAGCCAAAGTTGCGCAAACACCGAGGCCCGCTACTACGCGCCCTGCGCGAGGCAGCCGCGGACGCCGAACGTCAGGGCGCACTGATGTGTGCGGTGATGGGCGAGTTGGTGGACGACAGCGCCCTGGCCGCCGTCCTGATGGCGGTCCAGACCCACGGCTCGCCAGAGCGCTCGGACAACACCCCCGAGGCGATCGCCGGGCAGATCAGCACGACACCTCACCGGAAAGGATCGCCGTACTGGCGGCAGGTCACGCTTGTGGACCTGCCCGCCGGGCGAGCCGTGCGGCTTCGCGGCATCGAATCCGTCACCTGCGGCGGGCGCACCAGCGACTGCGTCGTGATGCACACCCTGACACCGTTCCCGGACGGCGAAGGGCTGCTGGACGTCGTCCTCACCAGCCCGCAGATCCAACTGGCCGAGCCCATGCTCGACCTGTTCGACGCGATCAGCGAAACGCTCGCCTGGTCGCGGGGCACCACCGAGACCGACACCAAACCCACGAAAGGAATGTGATCGCAATGTCTATCACCGTGAAGTACGAGGAACTGCAGGCAACTGCCGGCCAGCTGCGCAGCGGCCGGGAGGAGATCACCACCAACCTCACCCGGCTGCGCTCGCTGGTCGACAACCTGGTGGCGTCCGGGTTCGTCACCGACCAGGCGTCGGGCCGGTTCCAGCAGTCCTACACGCAGTGGAACACCGGTGCTACCAACGTGCTCGAGGGCTTGGAAGGGATGAGCACCTTCCTCGACCAGGCCATCGCCCGGCATCAGCAGCTGGACTCCGAGCTGAGTTCCGCCACCGGGGCCTAACGCCCGTTCCAACCAGCGCCCGTTCCAACCGGTGCCCGAAGCCCGGCGGCGCAATCCCAGGAGGGGACCGCCGGGCACCGGGCACCGGCACCGGCACCGGCACCACAGAGCTTGATGGCTCATTCGCTCGGCTTTCCAACTGGCCGCGATCATGCACGGTTGCCCGCCTCGAGGCAGGCACGCCGGCGCTGACGCGCCTCCCAAGTGCATGATCGCCGCAGGGTTTGGACAGGATCGAAGCGGCCATCGGTCACGACAGCAAAGCATGCGAGCAGAACGTCACGGAGGACATGAGATGGCCGACTGGTCGGTTCTGGACAGGCCGGACCCGGCCCCGGGGGATCCCGCCGGAGTACGGCAGATTGCCGCTCGGCTGGGCCGCGAGGCCGCCACCATACAGACAGCGGTCACCCGCCTCGATGCGGTGGCCAACGGCGCTGACGCACTGCAGATGACCGGCGACTACGCGCCCGGGTATCGCGAAGCGCTCGCCGAACTCCCGCGCGAGTTGCATAAACTCGATATCGCCTACACCGGCGCAGGAGCCGCGCTCAACCGCTTCGCCGGCAGCCTGGAGGAAGCTCAGGCGAAAGCCGGCACCGCACTCCGCCAGGGCACCGATGCCGATGGCCGCTACCACGGTGCGCTGAACGAGTTGCGTGCCCTGCTGCCGGATGGCCGCCAGGCGGTGCTGCTCGGCGGCGTCAATCTGAATTCCTGGACCTTGGACGCCGCCACCCTGGGCCTGGACGAGAGTATCCGCTCCCAGGTACGCACGGTCGCGTCCCGCGCTCGCTCGGCGGACGACGACCTGGACGCCGCCAACCGGCTCGCCGATCAGGCCGCCCGGCTGCGCGCGGACGCCGAGCGCCGCTGCGAGCGGGAGATCGACGACGCCGGTGACCCGATCGGCGACAAGCCCTGGTACGAGAAGGCGTGGGACTTCGTCTCGGCGCCGTTCCGGTCCTGGGACGACTTCGTTGACCTGTGCCGCAACGTCGCGCTGGTCGTCGGCGTCGTCGCGCTGTTCATCTCCGGACCGATCGGCTGGGCATTGGTGGCGGTCGCGGTCGCGGCTGCCGCCGTCGCCTTCTACGACGATGTCGGACGCTACGCTAATGGCGAAATTGGGCTCGGACAGCTGGGTTTGAGCGCGCTCGGCTTGATCCCCTTTGCCCCCGGTGGGGTCCGGCTGGCGCAGGTCGGCCTGCGGCTGGCGGCGATGGGCCGAGGCCTGCGTGCCGGTGGCGAGTTGCTCGCCGCAGGCGGGCGGGCCGCGCGCTCGGCGATCCCGGCGATCCGCAACGGG
>DATINJ010000374.1:0-19397 GCA_035474375.1 Kineosporiaceae bacterium
AAGGAGGATGTTGATTCCTTCGCAGCGCATGCTTGAGCGTCGCAAGGCTCGTGCCAGGTCATGACCGACCGACCAAACGTGAGCGCTCGTGGCTTTATCGAGGTCTTCGAGGCCCACCGCGTGCTTGCGTGGCACGACGAGAAGATGGCCGGGTGTGACGGGGTTCAGGTCCATGAAGCCCACCACGGTCTCGTCCTCGTACACCACACTGACCTCGGCCTGTCGGGCTGAAATGGCGCAGAAGACGCATCCTTGCGCCGCCGCTGTCGCGTTCTGTGTCATGCGCGCAATAGTCCCAGTGCGAGGCAAGCCGTTGGGAGGATCGCCAATCCATGGACAAGCGGTCCTCTCCCGCTCCTGCCCAGATGCCCGCATAGTCGGGGCTGGCGGGCGTCCCGGCCTGCCGCAGCAAAAGGAGACCGCACCCCATGAAGACCACCGGAAACACGATCCTGATCACTGGTAGCACCTCGGGCATCGGGCTCGGACTGGCCCTGCGCCTGCAGGAACTCGGCAACACGGTGATCGTCGCCGGGCGGCGGAAGGAACTGCTGGACCAGATCGTCTCCGAGCACCCGGGGATCGAGGCACTCGTCCTGGACGTGACGGACCCCGCATCGATCACCCGCGCCGCAACCACCCTGGCCGTAAGCCATCCGCAGCTGAACGTGCTGATCAACAACGCCGGAATCCAGCAGCCGGAGAACCTGCTCGATCCGGGATCCCTGTCAATCGCCGAGGACCACATCACGACGAACCTGCTGGGCCCGATCCGGATGACCTACGCCTTCCTGCCACACCTGGTAACCAAGGACGACGCGGCCATCCTGAACGTGACCTCGGCACTGGCCTTTGTGCCGTTTCCGCTCACCCCGACCTACAGCGCGACCAAGGCCGCCCTGCACTCGTTCTCCGAGGGCCTGCGAGTCCAACTGGCCGACACGCCCGTCCAGGTGATCGAGGTAGTCCCAGCGGGAGTCCGGACCACCCTGATGGGCCAGCAGGACAGCGAGCAGGCCATGCCGCTGGACGAGTTCCTGACCGAGGTCCTGACATTGCTGGACGCCGAACCCGACGCCAAGGAAATCGTCGTGAGCAGCGCCAAGTTCGCCCGCGACGCCGAGGCCACCGGCACCTACGACCAGGTCCTGACCATGTTCAGCAACTTCAAAGCCTGATCTGGCAACCCAGGACCACGAAACCGGAGGGCAACAGAGGCGGGAGTACGTCGTGTTGGAGATGCAACACATCGGTGGGTCAGGGTACGGGGGTGCACTACTGGGGATCGTCCGGCCTGGTTGTACTGGCGTCAGGCGCTCGTGCGGAGGCCTCATGGACCGTCAGATCACCCTGCCTGAATCTGCACGCTGGTGAGTCTGCGGTGGGGAGAGCACGGATCGATTCTTGGAAAGAGGTTGCGAGATGAGGAAATTTCTCGTCGTCCTATCGTCCATCCTGCTGCTCATCGTCGGAGCGCCACTCGCGCGACCGACCGTGGCCGCGGCGGTGACACCGACCGTCGTGCTCGACTCGCTGACTCTTCCTGCGGGCGTCCAGCCCGGACAATCCATTACGGCCTCCGCGCGGCTCCACAGCACGAGCGGCACCATCGCCGTCCAGGCCGTCACCGTTGCTGTCCGCTCGGCCGATGGGACTGCCTACGACTTCCCCGGCGCGACGACAGCCAATGTTCCCCCGAGTGGCTACACGTTCACCTCCGGTCCGCGCACTTTCAATGCCGGTACCTACCAAGTCTTTGCCGCGGTTCTGATCAATGGCACGTGGACCAACCTCAGTCCGGGCCAAACCCTCACGGTGACCGCGGCGGCGGTCGCGCTCGACTCGCTTACCGTGCCGCCCACCGCCATGCCGAATCAGGCCGTGACCGCCAGCGCCCGGGTGCACAGCACGAACGGCACCATCACCGTTCAAGCGATCACCGTCGCTGTCCGCTCCGCCAACGGCACGGCGTACGACTTTCCCGGCGCCACCGCCGCGACGATCGGCCCCTCGGGCTACACCTTTACGTCGGGTCCTCGCGGATTTACCGCCGGTAACTACGTGGCGTTCGTCGCGGTCCTGATCGGCGGTAAGTGGACCAACCTGACCCCCACCCAGAGCATTACCGTGGCGCCCGACAACCCAGTCACGTTCTCGCAGGAATTCAACGGGCCGGCAGGAGCTTCCGCCAACTCAGGAACGACCTCTCCGACGTGGTTCACCGACCCGTGCTGGTCGAACAACCCGGCATGTACCGGTTCTCTCGCCCAGTACAAGGACGACCACGCCCGACTCGACGGTCAAGGATCATTGGTCCTGACCGCAGACCGCAACCCAGACGCCGGTGCGATGTGCTTGCCTGTCCGCTGCACCTACGCGACGAGTCGGCTCACGATGCGGAACTGGAGCGACCCCAGCGGCACCGGACCCGCGAGCTTCTCCCAGGCCGGAGGCCACTTCGAGGCCCGGATCAAGACTTCGGTCGGCCGAGGGCTCTGGCCGGCCTTCTGGCTCTGCGGCGTCGGCGACTGGCCGCAGACCGGCGAGATCGACATCCTCGAAGCTTTCGGTGGACCAGCCACCGACGTCAGCCAGTTCGTCCACGCCGGCTCCAGCCCGGCTACCGACATCAACCTCGGACAGACCCACCAGCTCCCGAGCGGTGACCTCACCGGCTGGCACACCTACGCGATCGACTGGGATCCAGCGGCGAATGGCCACATCACCTGGTCGGTAGACGGCGTCGTCACCCAGACCGTCACCGCAACTCAAGCGGGATCAGCCTGGGCGTCCTTGCAGAAACCAGAAGCGATCATCCTCGACCTGGCAGTTGGTGGCGCCGTCGGTGCACCAGACTCCACCACGGTGTTTCCGGCAAAGTTGTTCGTCGACTACATCCACGTCAACCAACGGCCCCTGAGGTGACGGGAACCCGGGCGGTCCAAGAAGCCGCGGCCCGGTGCCGGCTCAGCCAAGTCACACGCAGTCGGGGTTCCGCTTCTTCACATGAACGACAGTGACCGCCGCGATCACTTTGCCTTTCGCTGCGAGAGCACTGCTGGTCTTGTAGTCGTGACTGTCGTCCGCCGCCACCAAAGCCGGGGTGTAGGGCAGCTCGATGAGTTCGAGCAGCGCGCGTTTGCCGATAGCGCCGTCATTGAAGAACTGGGCAGAGCGCCAGGTGGAGCCGTTCTTCGCCTGCTGGAATTCGTACATGACCTGCACGTACCTGAGATTGTCACCGCCGTCGAGGCCGTGCTGGGTCAGAACGAGCGTCTGCCCGGGAGCCAGCTCGGCCGCCGTACCGGTGATCCGCTCGCAATCGCGCACCTTGTCCCCCGTGCGCAGCGAGGTGATCCGGCCGGACGTGCTGTAGAAGTCGACGGGAGAGAAGCCTGCGGAGGCAGCACGCACCGGGCCAAGAGCGTCGTTCGTGGAGCTTGTCGGGCTGGTCGGGCCAGTCGTTGCCTTGATCGCGCCGCGAGTGGCGGGCGAACTGCCGTCGTTTTGAAGGGCGTACACCCCACCGGCGACCGCCAGCCCGGCGGCGAGCACCCCGGCCACCCCCGCCAGGAGAGAACGGGCCCGGGACCTCCGGCGGCTCGCCGGCGCGGCAAGGCGCGTCAGGGTCTGGCTCCAGACCAGTACGTCGCCTGGACGCTCAGCCGGGTCCGGGTTCAGCATGGCGAGCAGGTGCCGGGCTGCAGCTTCGGCCGAACCGGACCCGGCCTCTCTCAGCAACGCCGAAAGCCTCTCCCGTTGCGAGGACTGACGTTGAGCATCGACTTCCGGATCCTGACCGGTGAGGACGAAGGTAGCCACGGCCCCGACGGCATACAGATCGGACGACGGGTATCGCGCTTGGTGTGGTGCGCGCAGGACCTCCGGCGCGGTGTAGCCCGGGGTGTGGCGGCCGAGCGGGTCGAAACCGTCGTCCACGAGTCGCATTCCGCTGATGTCGATCAGCACGATCCCTCGAGTGGCGTGCACGATGCAATTGGCCGGCGTGAGGTCGCGGTGGAGCACCGGGTTGCCCGCAGAGCGGGTGTGAGAATGCAGGCTGGCGACGGCGGTGGCGATGTGCTCGATGTACTGCAGACGCTCGGCGAGGGTGGCTGCGGTGACTGGTATCCCCCGCAGGTGCGCGGCCAGGGTCGGGCCCTCGACCCACTCCATCGTCAGATATGCGACCGAACGGCCGCCGCCCGCCGCCCCTTTCCGGTGAGGCGCCTCGCCGGCGAAGATGTCGTGCAATTGGACGACGTGTGGCTGTGCGAGGTGACGCAGCAGCGCCGCGTTGTCGTGCCAGTGCCTCAGATCGGCCTCGGTGGGCCAGGCCGCGGCCGAGCCCTCGGGCGGGAACAGCATCTTGACGGCTTCGACCAGCGGGCTGTTCAACCCTCCCCGGTAGCTCGCGCGCCAGGTGCGACCCTCGCCGCCGCGGGTGCCGCCATCTCGCAGCTCGTACCGGTCGGGGTCATCGGGCGGACCAACGTACAGCGCGCCGTCCGATGCGGCCGGAGGCAGGACAGGGCCGCCAATGGTTACCTGCTCGTCCACGTCGCGGTTCTCTGTCACCGCGCCCGGCCTTCGAGCGGTCGCAGCACGATCGGCTTGGAGGTGGAGTCGTTACGCGCCATCGCCATCGCTAACCAGGGTCACCGTCATCCTTGATCAGATCGGTCATCCAGGACTAGATACTCGCACTTCGTGCCCCACTGTCAGCCTCAATTGTGACAATCGGCAGCCAATCTGTCACGGAGGGAGTCCGATATGCGCCGAACGTCTCCCGCTCACGACCCAGGTGGCTTTTCCAACACCGTGGGCCGGTATTCCAGCAACTGCAACCGACCATCAAAGGTGCGGCTGTTCACCATCTCCAGCGAGACATCCGGATATCCGTCGTAGATCCGGTCCCGGCCGGTGCTTCCGGTGATGACCGGGAAGACGACGACGCGGAATCGATCCGCGAGTCCGGCGCTCAGCAGCGACCGGCAGAGGGTGAGGCTGCCGATGGTCCGCATGGACGTGGTGCCGGTGGCCTTCATCTCGCGGACCGCCTCCACCGGGTTCTGCGTGACCAAGGTGGAGTTCGCCCACGCCAGCGGCTCGGTCAAGGTGCTCGAGAAGACCACCTTCGGCATGTCCGCCAGCGCGTCGGTCCCGGGCTCGCCGCTGCTGGCGAACCCGTACATCAGCCGATAGGTGCTCGCACCCATCAGGACAGTGAAGTCTCCTTCCGGCTGGTCGTTCAGCCAGCCGAGATACTCGGGCCCTTCCAGGCCCCACCAACCGGGCCAGCCCTCGGCCGCGCCGTACCCGTCAAGTGAGGTGATGAAGTCGATGACCAGTTCTGGCATCTGCGCGTCGTCCTCCCTGTGCGGCGGGGGTGAACAGTTGCTCACTCCCGAGTGTCGACGTCCACTTACCTAGATGGACCTTCCTGCGAGCATGGAATCATCGATTCACCGTCGTAGCTCGGTCACCTCGCCCAGCCGCTCGAGCTTGTGCGGGTTGCGGATCGCATAGATCTCGGTGATTCGGCCGTCCTCGATGACGAACGACACGGCCGTCTCGTTCTCGCCGCCGGGGTCGATGCGCGCCGCGATGGCGCCATTGAGGTCGACGATGAAGGCCCTGGCGCCGGGCGCCGCCTCGGCGAAGCGGGCCATCACCGGGGCCAGCTTCGCGGACCCGCGGACCGGCTTCACGATGGTCGGAGCCAGGCCGCCGCCATCGCCCACGACGAGCACGTCGGGAGCCAGCACCTCCAGCAGTCCCGGCACATCACCGGTGGTCAGCGCGGCAAGGAAGCGCTCCACCACCCGCTGCTGCTCGGTGCGGCTCACCGACCTTCGCGGCCGGCGCGCCGCCACGTGCTTGCGAGCCCGCGTCGCGATCTGACGCACCGCCGCCGGCGACTTGTCCAGCGCCTCAGCGATCTCGTCGTACGGCACGTCGAAGACCTCACGGAGCACGAAGACCGCGCGCTCCGTCGGCAGCAACGTCTCGAGCACTGCCAGCATGGCGATCGACACGCTCTCCGCGAGCTCGACATCCTCGGCGACGTCCGGGCCGGTCAGCACGGGCTCGGGCAGCCACTCGCCCACGTACTCCTCGCGCTGCCGCGCGAGCGAGCGCAGCCGATTGAGGCAGAGCCGGGTCACGATCCGGACGAGGTATGCCCGGGAGTCCCGGACCTCGCAGCGCTTGGCGTCGTCCACGGCTGCCCACCGCAGCCAGGTCTCCTGCACCACGTCCTCGGCGTCAGCCGCCGAGCCGAGCACCTCGTAGGCGACGGTGAACAGCAGGCTGCGATGGGCAACGAAGGGATCCTCGCTCATCACGCGGACGCTACTCCCGGTCGCTCGGCCAGCGGCTTGAGGCCGCACGCGGCTGCGAAACCATCAGACTCGATACCGAGCGCCACGTTGCCGCGCGTGCTCATGTTCGCGAAGGCGATCACCGAGGTGAGCTCCACCACGGCGGCAGGTCCCAACTGCGCGTGCAGCCGGTCCACCAGCTCGTCGGTCACGGTGGGCGGTGTCTGGCTCATCGCCTCGGCGTACTCCAGGACATCCCGCTCCAGCGCAGTGAACACGTCCGCCTCCCGCCACCGCGGGATCTGACGTGCTTTCTCCACGTCGAGCCCTTTGTTCCGGGCCTCGAAGTAGTTGAAGTCCAGGCACCACGTGCAGCCGACCACCGACGCGACCGCCATGTGGGCGAACGATTTCAGGCCCTCGTCGCAGGCGTCCCACTTCTGCAGCTTGCCGCCGAGACCGAAGCTGGCGAACAGCACCTTGGGGTTGTGCCAGTAGATGCCCACCGCCGTCGGCACCTGGCCCAGCTTCTTCTCGATCATCCGCTTGATCAGTGCTCCCTTGATGCCGGTGATCTCAGCCGGGGGGATGCGGGTCGTGTGCTCCATGTCTGCTCCTGTGTCGGTGATTGTGCCGCCCGGTTGGGAGGTCGTCACGCCATGGAGACACCGGCCGAGCCGCAGATGTGACATCGAGCCGGGGAAGCGGCCGGTCTGCTTGTCGTAGCCGGGATGTGAGCGTTAGTCGTGAGCGCTGCCGCCGCTGATGACCTTCCCGCCCAACCCGGACCGAGACGTGGGTTGGCCGACTAGCTCCACGAGAACGTCGTCGCGACAACCGTCACCGAACACGGCGACAACGGCGTCAGTGAATGCTGAGACGAGTTGTGCGATGACCGTGGCAGAGTCTTCTCGCGCGAACACTTCCTCGCGCATGCCAAAGGTGACCGAGGGCGCGACCGTACCGACCGGCGCTCCGCCGCGAGCCCATCGTCCGGTAGGGACGCCGATAAGCCTGACATCCACCGAGTTTCGGACCCACTCGCCATACACGGCCACGACCGCACTGGTCAGTTCCCCGATAAGACCAGGTTCACGCCCGGCAAGTTCTTCTTCCAGCGCGTAGAGCGTCACATGGGGCATCAGCACCTCCTCGACGTCCGAAGACAGCAGCCGATCTGCAGTTGATCGCCCGCGGTCCAGCAGCATAGGGCCGCCCGCTCGCTTGCCGGAAACGATTTCTCCCTACGGCACAGGAAGCCAAACCCGCAGGGACAGCCGCGGTAACTGGCCGAAGCCCGAGCGGCCAAGCCCTGTGCTCCGGCTCTGGTTGAACTCGTTTACAAAGCCGAGGTCCAGGCCGCTTGGAGGGCCTTCACGACGCGTTCCCTGGCATCCAAGGCGTCGGGAATCACTCCCCCCAACTCGAAGAAGGCGTGAATCTGCCCCGGATAGCGCACCTGCTCCACCGCCACGCCGGCCTCCCGGAGCAATCGCACGTACGTATCGTTGTCGTCGCGCAGTGGGTCCAGTTCACCGGTGATCATCAGTGTGTCCGGTGCCCCGGCCAGGGTCTCCGGCGAGGCGTAAGCCGGTGAGAAGCGCGGGTTCTCGAAGTCGCCAAGGCTGCCGACGTAGTGCTCGCGGAACCAGAGGATCGCCTCCTTCGTGAGCAGTTGACTGTGACCGAACGCGTCGATCGACGCGTGCTTCAGGGCGAGGTCGGTCGCCGGGTAGACGAGCACCTGCAGGGCGAAGACGCCGGTCAGCTCGTTGGCGACCACGGCGCTCAAATTGCCGCCTGCCGATTCACCCCCGATCGCCAGCCGGCTCGGATCCCCGCCCAGTGACGCGATCGTGGCCAGCACCCACCTCGACGCGGTGAGCGTGTCGTCGACGCCGGCCGGGAAAGGGTGCTCCGGGGCCAGCCGGTAGTCCACGCTGACCACCATGCACTCAGCCAGGTGGCACAGAGCACGCGCCGTCCGGTCGGAGACCTCCACACTGCCAACCGTCCAGCCACCACCGTGAACCCAGATCAGCACGGGATGCGGGCCCTCCCCTTGCGGCCAGTACACCCGGACCGGCACACCGTCGACGACGGTGTCGAGAGTCCGCGCCACCGACGGCGGTTCCCCGCCCAAGGCTGAGACCTGGGCGTAAGCCTCCCGGGCGATCGGCACCGGCAACTCGTTCAGCGGCGGAGCTCCCGACTCGGCGAGCATCGCCAGCACAGCCGCCGCCGCTGGATCCAATCCGGGCAAGCCGGTCACGGGCTGGGGTTCGGAAACTGCTTCCATCAGAACTCCTTTGTCTGCGGTGGAGAACCGGGAGGCTATCCAGTTGATCCAGGCGCAGGCAGCTTCCTGCAAAAACGGGCCGCCGACTACCCCAATCCGGGGGTAGTGCGACCACCGCGGCGTCCCGTATTCATAACTGACCATCCCACCGGCGTGGCAGGGCCAGATTTGTCTGCGCGCTCCAGTGGTTCCAGGCCCGTGACAGGAAGGAGTCGACAGTGAAGTCGATCGCCACCGGCGACACCGCTACTGCCTTGATCGAGGAGACGATCGGGGCGAATTTCGCCCGTATCGCCCGGCAGTATGCCGATCGTGAGGCTCTGGTCGAGGTCACCGGCCGGCGCCGGTGGACGTACGCCGACTTGGCCGCCGACGTCGTCGCGCTGGCCCGGGGTTTGATGGGTGCGGGGATAGCCAAGGGCGACCGGGTCGGGGTGTGGTCGCCGAACTGCGCGGAGTGGACGATCGCCCAGTACGCCACCGCCATGATGGGCGCGATCCTGGTCAGCGTGAATCCGGCGTATCGGACACATGAGCTCGGGTATGTGCTGAATCAGTCCGGGCTGCGGTTGCTGATCTCGGCCACCGCGTTCAAGACCTCTGACTACCGGGCGATGGTCGATCAGGTACGCGCGGACTGCCCCGCCTTGGAGCGCGTGGTCTACATCGGCACTCCCGACTGGGATGACCTGGTGGCCCAGGGCGCGGGACTGCCATCGGAAGCCCTTGCACAGCGGGCTTCGACATTGACCAACCGGGACCCGATCAATATCCAGTACACCTCCGGGACGACGGGTTTCCCGAAGGGTGCGACGCTTTCGCACCGCAACATCCTCAACAACGGGTTCTTCACCACCGAGCTGATCAACCTGACCGAACAGGACCGATTGTGCATCCCGGTGCCGTTCTACCACTGCTTCGGAATGGTGATGGCAAACCTGGGGTGCACCACGCACGGTGCGGCCATGGTGATCCCGGCCCCCGGCTTCGACCCGGAGGCCACGCTGCGCACCGTGCAGGACGAACGGTGCACCGCCGTGTACGGGGTGCCGACGATGTTCATCGCGATGCAGAACACCCCTCGGTTCCTCAGCTACGACCTGTCGAGCCTCCGCACCGGGGTAATGGCCGGCTCCACCTGCCCGGTAGAGGTGATGAAACGCTGCATCAACGACATGCACATGGGCGAGGTGGCGATCGCCTACGGGATGACCGAAACCTCGCCCGTGTCCTGCCAAACTCGCGATGACGACGACCTGGAACACCGTACGGCGACCATCGGGCGGGTGCACCCTCACGTGGAGATCAAAGTCATTGACCCGGTCACCGGCGAAGCCGTGGAACGCGGTGAGATCGGAGAGTTCTGCACCCGCGGATACTCGGTAATGCTCGGCTACTGGGACGAGCCGACCAAGACCGCGGAGGCGATCGACACCGAGGGCTGGATGCACTCCGGTGATCTCGCGGTGATGGGCGAGGACGGCTACTGCACGATCGTCGGCCGGATCAAAGACCTGGTGATCCGCGGCGGGGAGAACATCTACCCACGCGAGATCGAGGAGTTCCTGCTCACCCATCCCGACATCGAGGACGCTCAGGTGATCGGCGTCCCGGACCAGAAGTACGGCGAAGAACTGTGCGCCTGGATCCGGATGCGCGCCGGGCGCCCCCCGCTGGACGCCGACGCCGTCCGCCAGTTCGCCACCGGGAAACTCGCGCACTACAAGATCCCCCGCTACGTCCTGGTGGTAGACGAGTTCCCGATGACCGTGACCGGCAAGATCCGCAAGGTCGCTATGCGCGAGACCTCCGCCCACACCCTGGGGCTGAACTGACACCACCCGGAGTGAGTCACCTGGGCGGTCTCCTTCCCGGGGCTCGGTTCGTCTGGGCACAATTGGGCGGGGTGGTCCGTTCTAGGCTTGATACCGCCGTGGGCGGTCCAGGCGGATTCGCCGGCGGAGGGGACGAGGAGGGGCATGATGTCAATTGGACGGCGCAGACTGGCACGTCGCCTTGTTGACGGCGCGGTCGGTGTCGTCGACGCGACGGCGCCGTGGTTGTCCGATCGGGCCTACCGTGCCGTGGCTGTCCCGCTGTCGTGGGTGGATCCATCGGGGGGTGCCCGCGCCGCCGAGGCTCGCCTGGACGGGATCCGTGATCAGGTAGCCGGAATGGCGACGCGCGGGCGAGTCAGGCCGGCCGATTCGAGTCGCATCCAGCGGGATCTGGCCCGCACCCGGGCAGATTTGGAGCGGATTTCCCCGCGGCTGTCGACCGTTTCGACTCATGGCCTGTCGCTGCGACTGGCTGCCTATACCGAGGTACTCGAGACGCTCCCGGGCCGGCCCGTGGCCATCAGCCGATCGGCTCGTGCCCAGGACGCCGCCATTCTTGCCGGTGCGGTCGCCGCCTGGATCGGCGTCCTCCTGCTCGTGACCAACACCACCATGGCGGCGGTGGTGATCGGCCTGACCGCCGGCGTCGTCACCGCTATCGGGATCGGTGCGGCGCGGATCCGCCGCACCGGCCAGGCCCGGATCGGTGCTCTGGCCAGCGCCCTGGGTGCGATCGATGAGACGACTGGCGCCCCGGATCGCGTCGACGTCCGGGGCCTGGACAGGGACCGCCAGGCCCTCCTCAGGCGGGCCCAACACTCCGGCCGGTTGGACGAGCGTGGCGTTGCCGCCTTGGGTCAGATCGATGTTCATCTTGATGACCTGCTGATCCGGCTCCTGGAGGGCGACCTCGAGCCGGACGCTTCCCACCTGGTGCAAGCCACCGTCACCCGCTATCTGCCAGACACCCTGGAGCCGTTCCTCGCGTTGAGCGACCCGCAAACCGTCGTCCGGGGTCGACCGGCGGCCGTTGAGGTCGCCAGCCAGCTGGTCGCGATCGAGACCGGCCTGGCCGACATGGCTCGACGCCCTCATGGTCACCCGGAGACGCGCCTGCTCCTTCAGGGTGAGTTTCTGCGATCGAAGTTCGGCTAGCCGACGAGCCACCCGGCCGCACATTGCCCCAGGGCAGGGTCGGGATACCCCGGCCGGGGAGGTCGTCCCCTCCGACGACCTCCCCGCGCTGACGCTAGAGCGACGGCGCGGAGGCTCGGTGGTGCCCGTGTGGTGATCCGGTGAAGATCCGCACTGCTTGAGGCGACCTCGCCTTGGCGGGGACGGTCACGCGGGCTCGTCCGGCTTGGTGAGGGCATGCCGCAGCCAGTCCTCCAGGCCCGTGATGTGCACCGTGGCCCAGGAGCGGGCAGCCTCCGGATCGCGGCTGGCGAGTGCCCGCTGGATGGCGCGGTGCTCGTCGAGCGTGCGCTCGACCGCGGTGTCCTGGGTGAGCCCGCGCCACATCCGGGCGCGTTGGGTTCGCCCCGACAGTGTCTCGAGGAGCGAGCACAGCAGCGGGTTGCCGGTGGCTGCGGCGATCCGGCCGTGGAACTCGATGTCGTTGGCGACGAGTTCCTCGATCGCCGGATCGGCCGGTAGTTCGTCGAGTAGAACGGCGAGCGCGCTGATGTCCTCGCGTGGCATCGCGATCGCGGCGATCGCCGCTGCCGCCGGCTCCAGGATCCGGCGCACCTGAAGGAACTGCAGGACGCTGTCGTCGCGGTGAAAGTCCACCACGAAGCCCAGCGCGTCCATCAGCATCGCTGGGTCCAGGCTGGTCACGTAGGTGCCGTCGCCCTGACGCACGGTCAGCACCCGGATCAGGGTGAGTGCCTTGACGGCCTCCCGCAGGGAGCTGCGCGACAGCCCCAGCCGGTCGGCCAGGTCCGCTTCCCGGGGCAACCGATCACCCGGGCCAAGCTCGCCGGCCACGATCATCTGCTTGATCGCCTCGATGGCGTCGTCGGTCACCGCCATCGTCAGTCCCCGTCCGCTGCAACGGTGAGGTCGGCCAGCTGGTCGGCCAGGCTCCAGAGAAAGCCGATGCCCGAGTCGTCGCCCGCGTAGCTGTCCGGCACCTCGAACAGCGGCCCGACGGCCGCCTGCCAGGCGAGGTTAGCCGGGTCGTCGCGCAGACCGTCGCGCATCGCCTGGTAGTCCGTCACCTCGACGAGATGGAAGACGTGCTGACCGTCACGCCAGATCCGCCAGTCGCTCACTCCGTGCTCCCGCAGCACCCGAGCGACCTCACCGGGGATGGCGCGGTGCAACGCGTCGTACTCTTCCTCGCGACCGGGTCGCAGGACCGTGTGCAGGGCTACCGTGGCCACTGTTCGCACCTCCTGAATTGCGCGCGAGCATACATCCGATGAATCCGGCGTGGTTCAGGTTCGAGGGCGCAACCGCAGGTCCTGCATCCCACCGTCGACGGCGAGGCCGATGCCGGTGGTCGAGCCGGAGCGCGGGCTGGCCAGGTAGGCGACCGCGGTCGCGACCTCCTCGGCGCTGACCAGCCGCCCGTGCGGCTGCCGAGCGTCGAGCGCCGCGCGCTCCCCCTCCGGGTCCTCGGCTCGGGCCAGCAGCCGGTCAATCCACGGGGTGTCCGCGGTGCCGGGGTTCACGCAATTGACCCGGATGCCCTCCCGCAGGTGATCCGCCGCCATCGCCCGGGTGAGCGCCGCAACAGCGCCCTTGCTGGCGCTGTACAGCGCGCGCTCGGGGAGCCCGGCCGTGGCGGCGATGGAACCGGTATTCACCACCGCGGCTGCGGATGACCGTCGCAGATACGGCAGCGCCGCGCGGGTCGTCCGGACCACACCGAGCAGGTTGACGTCCAGCACCCGCAGCCACTCGGCGTCGTCGTTGGCATCGACCTGGCCCTGGGCACCAATTCCGGCATTGTTAACCAGGACGTCCAGACCGCCGAAGAAGTCGACAACCTGCTGGACGCCGGCCACGACGGAGTCGTCGTCGGACACGTCGACCTTTACGCCGAGGATCCCGGCGGGGCAGGCCGAGGTGTCGAGGTCGAACACCGCGACTCGGGCGCCGCGACCGACCAACTCGGCCGCTATCGCGGCGCCGATGCCGCTGGCACCGCCGGTGACCACGGCCACCAGGCCGTCGTACTCACCGGGCATCAGGAGCCCGCCTTCACGAACGGCACCAGCACCTGGCGCTGTCGGCCGAGTTGGTCGATCTCGACCTCGACGACGTCACCCGGCGCCAGGTAGGGGAACCGACCCGACAAGGCCACACCCTCAGGTGTGCCAGTGAGCACGAGATCGCCAGGCTCCAGGGTGAGGTACTGGCTCAGGTGGTGCACCACATGGGCCACGTCGAAGATCTGGTCGACCGTGTTGGAGTCCTGCCGCGGCTCGCCGTTCACCCAGCTGCGCAGGCCGAGCTTCTGGTGCTCGACCTCGTCGGGCGTGACCAGCCACGGGCCGAGCGGGCTGAAGCCGGGCGCCGACTTGCCCTTGCTCCACTGGCCGCCGGACACCTCAAGCTGGAACGCCCGCTCCGACAGGTCGTTGGCGACCACGAAGCCGGCCACGTGTCCGAGGCTCTCCTCGGGCGAGTCAAGGTAGGACGCCCGCCGCCCGATCACGATGCCGAGTTCGACCTCCCAGTCGGTCTTGCTGCTGCCGCGCGGGATCATCACGTCGTCGTAGGGTCCGACGACCGTGTTGGGCGTCTTCAGGAAGATGATCGGCACCTCCGGTGGAAGCGACCCGGATTCGGCAGCGTGCGCGGCGTAGTTCATTCCGATGCAGATCACCGCGCTCGGGCGCGCGATCGGGGCACCGACGCGGAGCCCGTCCGCGCCGGCCAGCTCGGGGAGCCTGCCGTCGGCGAGCGCCTCGGCGACCCGGGCAATGCCCCCGCCGGACAAGAAGGCGCCGTCGATGTCATTGGTCACGCTGGTCAGGTCGAACGTGCGACCGGCGTCCAGGACGACGGGGGTCTCTGCACCTGGGGGGCCGAGTCTGGCGAGCTTCACTGGTGGTCCTCCTGCGCGTTCATGTGGCGATAAGTCGGATCTATTGGACGACTAGGGCACATTCTTAGCGAGAAAATACATCTGATGAATATCTTGACGCATGAAACATCCGATGTCTACGGTGTGACCGTCATCACGGCACATCGACCTGAGGAGCCACCCGACGTGAGCCGGATCATCGCCATGGACACCGACGACGTCCGCTTCCCAACGTCGTTGACCCTGGACGGGTCAGACGCGATGAACCGCGACCCGGACTACTCCGCGGCCTACCTCCGGCTGCGCACCGACGATCCCGACGGTATCTGCGGCCACGGCTTCGTCTTCACTATCGGCCGAGGCAACGACGTCCAACTGGCCGCCATCCGCAGCCTGGCCGGCCATGTGGTCGGGCTCGACCTCGAGGCCACGCTCGCCGACATGGGCGGCCTCTGGAAGTCGCTGGTCCACGACTCCCAGCTGCGCTGGCTCGGCCCGGAGAAGGGCGTCATGCACATGGCCGTCGGCGCGGTCGTCAACGCGCTGTGGGACCTCAAGGCCAAACGCGCCGGGCTGCCGTTGTGGCAACTGCTGGCCCGGATGACGCCGAGCGAGGTCGTCGCCCTGGTCGACTTCCGCTACCTCAGCGACGCCCTTACCCCCGCCGAGGCGCTGGAGATCCTCGAGCGGGCCGAGCCCGGCCGGGCCGAGAGGCAGCAGGCACTGCTGGCCAACGGCTACCCGGCGTACACCACAACGCCCGGCTGGCTCGGGTATGACGACGCCAAGCTGGCGCGGCTGTGCAAGGAGGCCGTCGCCGACGGCTTCACCCAGATCAAGCTCAAGGTCGGCGACAACCTGGACGACGACCGGCGGCGGCTGAAGATCGCCCGGGAGTCCGTCGGGCCGGACGTCGCGATCGCCATCGACGCCAACCAGCGCTGGGACGTCGCCCAGGCGATCACCTGGGTCAACGAGCTCGCCCCCTACGACATCGCCTGGATCGAGGAGCCGACCAGCCCGGACGACATCCTCGGTCACGCAGCCATCGCTCGCGGGGTGGCCCCGATCCCGGTCGCCACCGGCGAGCACATCGCCAACCGCGTGGTCTTCAAACAGTTCCTCCAGGCCGATGCCCTCCAGGTGCTGCAGCTCGACGCGACCCGGGTGGCCGGCGTCAACGAGAACGTCGCCATCTTGTTGCTCGCAGCGAAATTCGGCGTCCGGGTGTGCCCGCACGCCGGGGGCGTCGGGCTGTGCGAGGTGGTCCAGCACCTCTCGATGTTCGACCAGGTGGCCGTCTCGGGGTTGGCCGAGGGTCGGATGATCGAGTTCGTCGACCACCTGCACGAGCATTTCGTCTCGCCGGTCGTGATCAGCAACGGCAACTACCAGGCTCCCCTCGCCCCCGGCTCCGGTGCGGAGATGCTCGCCGGCTCCATCGAGCAGAACAGGTTCGCTCACGATGTCTGACCTCGCCCTCGGCAGGCTCGGCTACGGCGCCGCCAACATCGGCAACCTCGGCAGTGTCGTGACCGACGAGCAGGCTCACGAGCTCCTTCAGACGGCGTGGGACGGCGGCATCCGGCACTTCGACACCGCGCCGCACTACGGGCTCGGCCTCTCCGAACAGCGTCTCGGCGCGTTCCTGGCCACCAAGCCACGTGCGGAGTACGTCCTGTCGACGAAGGTCGGGCGGCTTCTCGAGCCGAACCCCGACGGCGCCGACCGGCTCGACGACGAGGGGTTCGTCGTCCCGGCGCAGACCCGGCGGGTGTGGGACTTCACCGAGGCCGGCATCCGCCGCAGCCTCGAGGAGTCGCTGATCCGGCTCGGGATCGACTCGGTCGACGTGATCTACCTGCACGACCCCGAGCGCTGGGACCTGCACACCGCCCTCGATCTTGGGTTACCGGTGCTGTGCCGGCTGCGCGACGACAGCCTGGCGGCCGCGATCGGTGTCGCCTCGATGGACACCCCTGCCCTGCTGGCGGCGGCCAGCTCGGGCGTGGTCGACCTGGTCATGGCTGCAGGCCGCTACACCCTCGCCGACCAGGACGCGGCCGCCGAAGTCCTGCCCGCTTGTCGCGAGAACGGCGTCGGGGTGGTGGCCGCCGCCGTGTTCAACGGTGGCCTGCTCGCGGCCCCGCCCACCGAGCAGTCGACCTTCGACTACCGCGTCGTGCCAGGCGACGTCCTGGAGCGGGCTCGGCGGATCGAGGCGGTCTGCACAGCGCATGGTGTGCCGCTCACCGCCGCAGCCCTGCAGTTCCCGCTCCAGGACGACGTGGTGTGCTCGGTCGTCGCCGGCGGAGCAGCTCCCGCTCAGATTGGTCAGAACCTCGCCCACATGTCGGTGCCGATCCCGGCGGCGCTGTGGGAGCAGCTCGACAGCGAAGGGCTGGTAACCCGATGACCCAGAACCTGCTCGAGATCGAGGGAGTCGCCAAGGGATTTCCTGGCGTCCAGGCGCTCAGCGACATGCACCTGAACCTGCGTCGCGGCGAGGTACTCGCCGTCGTCGGCGAGAACGGCGCCGGCAAGTCGACCCTGATGAAGCTGCTGACCGGCATCCATCAGCCCGACGCGGGCACCTTCCGCCTGGACGGCGCGCCCTTCGTCCCGCGCGATCCCAAGCACGCGCTCGAGTCCGGCATCAGCATCATCCACCAGGAGTTCAACCTGATGCCGCACCTGACGGTCGCGCAGAACATCTTGATCGGGAAGGAGCCGCGCACGGCCCGGATGTTCCTTTCCGAGCGGGCATTGAACCGGGCCGCCGCCGAGCTCGTCGACCGGCTCGGCCTCCCGCTCGACGTCCGCGCCCTCGTCGGCAACCTCACGGTGGCCAAGCAGCAGATGGTCGAGATCGCCAAGGCGCTCTCCTACGACGCCCGAGTGCTGATCATGGACGAGCCAACGGCCGCGCTCAACGACGCGGAGGTCGAGACCCTGCACGACCTGATCCGGCGGTTCGTCACTGCGCAGACCGGGGTCATCTACATCTCGCACCGAATGGACGAACTCGAGGTGATCAGCGACCGGATCACGGTGATCCGCGACGGCCGCTTCATCGCCACCCTGGACACCCCCCGGACGAGCCTGCCCGAGGTGATCACCCTGATGGTCGGCCGGGAACTCGCCGAGGACGCCGATCCGGTCGGTGTCCGGGCGGACCGCGACGTGGTGCTCGCCGTCCACGGGCTGTCCACGAAGGCGCTACTGAAGGACGTGTCCTTCGACCTCAGGCAGGGCGAGATCCTCGGCTTCGCAGGGCTGATGGGGTCCGGGCGCACCGAGGTCGCACGCGCCATCGTCGGCGCTGACCCGTCAGTCGGCGGCACGATCACCCTCCGCGGGAAACCGGCCGCGTTTCGCAACCCCGCGCAGGCGGCGGCCCGTGGGATCGGCTACCTCTCGGAGGACCGCAAGCACCTTGGCCTGCTGCTCGAGCAGGACGTCACCGCCAACGTCACGCTGCCGTCGCTGTCAGAGCGGTTCAGCCGGTTCGGCTTCGTCGACGCGGTCGGGTCGCGCCGTAGCGCGCGGGAGATGATCGCCCAGCTCAAGATCAAGACGCCAACGGAGCGCCGGGTGACTCGGAACCTCTCCGGCGGCAACCAGCAGAAGGTGGTGATCGCCAAGTGGCTGGTCAAGGACTGCGACATCCTGATCTTCGACGAACCCACCCGCGGCATTGACGTCGGCGCGAAGAGCGAGATCTACGACTTGCTCAACGATCTCGCCGCCGCCGGCAAGTCGATCATCATGATCAGCTCCGAATTGCCTGAGGTGCTGCGCATGTCGCATCGGGTCGTGGTGATGACCGAGGGCCGCGTCGCCGGCGTACTCGATGCCCAGGAAGCCACCCAGGAAGCGGTCATGCACCTGGCCACCCAGCGTCCGGCCCGCGAGTCCACATCTCCCGCGCCGTCCACCCCGCACGTCGAACAGGAGCAGTGAGATGGACAACTCGTCAGCCTCGGCGGCACCGGCCTTGCGGTGGAGCCGCCAGGGCGCGCACTACGCGGCGGTGAAGGACAGGCTGCAGCAGTTGCTCGCGTTCGCGAGCCTGATCGCGATCGTGATCTTCTTCAGCGTCGCCAGCCCGATCTTCTTCACCTGGCCGAACATCACCAGTGTGCTGTTCAGCACCGTGGTGATCGGATGCCTGGCGGTCGGCACGACGTTCGTCATCATCACCGGCGGCATCGATCTGTCGATCGGTACCGGGATGGCCCTGTGCGCGGTGATGTCCGGAGTTTTCATCGTCAACATGGGCCTCCCGATCGCTGTCGGAGTGGCCGGCGCGATCGCGTTCGGCGGCCTGATCGGGTTCGTCAACGGCTTCAACGTCGCCGTCCTCAAGCTGCCGCCGTTCATCGCCACACTGGCGATGATGCTGGTCGCCCAGGGACTGGCGCTGGTGATCTCGCACAGCGCACCGATCTACTTCCGTGAAGACCCGGGCTATGTCACCATTTCCACCGGCAAACTGATCCCGGGCCTGGACCTCCCCAACGCGGTGCTGATCCTGACCGTCGTCTGCATCGTGGCCGCCATCGTCCTCGGCCGGAGCGTGCTCGGGCGCTACGCGTACTCGATCGGCAGCAACGAGCTGGCGACCGACCTGTCCGGGATCGACGTACGCCGCTGGAAGATCGCGATCTACACGATCGCCGGCCTCTTCATCGGCTTGGCCGGAGTGATGATCTCGGCTCGGCTCGGCTCGGCTCAGCCCGCGACCGGGGCGGGATACGAGCTCCAGGCGATCGCCGCCGTCGTGATCGGTGGGACGTCCCTCTCGGGGGGCAAGGGATCGATCGTCGGTACGGTCATCGGTGCTCTGATCATCTCGGTGCTCAACAACGGGCTGCAGATCATGTCCATCCCGCAGG
>DATINJ010000375.1:0-7878 GCA_035474375.1 Kineosporiaceae bacterium
GCCGTCGGCTCGCGCGACCTTGACCGGGGCCGTGAGTTCGCCGAGCGCCACGGCATCGCCCGCGTGCACGGCTCCTACGAGGAGCTGCTCGCCGACGACGACGTCGAGGCGGTCTACATCTCGCTGCCCAACGGCCAGCACCACGAGTGGACGCTGCGGGCCCTGGCGGCCGGCAAGCACGTGCTCTGCGAGAAGCCGCTCGGGCTGGATCCGGCCGCCGTGGCGACGATGACCGCGGCTGCCGCCGAGCACGACCGCCTCCTGGTGGAAGCCTTCTGGTATCGCTGGCATCCGCGGACTCGGCGCCTGGAGCAACTGCTCACGCAGGGTGCCCTCGGACCGGTGCGGCACGTCGAGAGCGACTTCACGTTTTCCGGTGGCGGGGCGGGCGATCCGCAGCAGCAGTTCCGGCTGAACCCGCAGCGCGGTGGCGGTGGGCTCTACGACGTCGGCTGCTACGCCTTGTCCGCTGCCCATCTGGCGCTCGGGCCAGACCTGGAGGTGGTCTCCGCAACGGCTCGGCGCGGACCCTCCGGGGTGGATCTGGAAGCCTGGGCAACGTTGCGGGTCGTCGATCAGGACGGGGTCGATCGGGGCGATCCGGACCGGCCCGCCGCCGGGACGGCACGGATCCGGTGCGGGATCGATGCCGCCGACCGGCAGGCAATCATCGTCACCGGCGCGGCGGCCGAGGTCGAGTTCGGCACGCCGGCCTTCGGTGCCATTCACACCACCGCTGAGCTGACGATCAGGACGCCGGACGGCGCGGTCCGGCAGGAGCAGTTCGCCCCGGTCGACCCGTACCGGCTGATGATCGAGGCGGTCGCCGGGCGGATTCGCGGCGAGCAGACGTTCCTGCCCGGCCCGGCGCATTCCCAGCAGGTGGCCGCCACCACGGCCGCGATCTTCGCCACGCTGGACTGAACCAATCGCCCGCCTCGATCCCGGAATAGGATCGGCAGGTGACTACTGACCGCCAGGACGTCGTCCAGTTGACCGGCGGGCCGAGCCTCGCCGTGCGTGCTGCGACAGCGCCGCTGCGCCCGTTCCTGCTGGTCCACGACATCGGCGCGGATTCCCGGGTCTGGGCCGGCGTGGCCGAGCGACTGTACGCGGCCGGTCACCAGGTGACCGCCGTTGACCTGCGCGGGCATGGCAGCTCGGATTCGCCAGCCACCGGCTACGACACCGATACCTGCGCCGACGACCTGTCCGCCCTGCTCGACGCGCTCGGGTTCACCGGCGGGCGCTCCCCGGTGGTGGTCGGTCACGGCTGGGGGGCGAACGTGGTGATGTCGTTGGCCGCCCGCCGGGACGGGGTCGCTGGAGTCTGCTGCCTGGACGGCGGTTGGATCCGACCGGCATGGCAGTACGGCAGCTTCGAGGAGTACTGGCTGGCTTGCGGCCCGAACCAGGCACAGACCAGCGAGGCACAGACCGGCGAGGCACAGACCGGCGAGACACGCAGTCAGGACCGGACGAACGCCATCCGCCGCTCGATCGTCCGCTCGCTCTTCTTCGGTGAACCGAGAGCATGGTTTCCCCTGGTCGGCGTCCCGGTGGTGCTCTGCCCGGTGGTGCCGCCGGACGGCGTCCCGGATCCGGAAGGGCGCGGACGGGTGGCCCGGACCGGGGTCGCCGAAGCCCTCTCCCGACTGCCCAGGGCCCGGGTGAGCTGGCATTACGGCGAAGGCGATGCGATCGGCACCAACCCCAGCCGACTGGTCGAGGACCTGCTGACGCTTGCTGCCGACGCGGAACCACGAGTCGACTAGGGCCGGTCGGATTGGTGAACACCAGTCACAGATCGGCCAGATCGGTGACTGTGCGGGACGGCCCCGAGTATTCTCCTCGACCATGACAGCATCGACCTCCACCGATCCGGGTGCCCCGGTGACCACGCCGGACGCTCTGGCGCTGGTTCCGATGCGCAACCCGATCCAGGGCTACGACTGGGGATCCACCTCAGCCTTGGCGATGCTGCAGAGCCGCATCCCGGAGGGCGGGCCCGAGGCCGAATTGTGGATGGGCGCGCATCCGGCCGGGGCGTCCGATCTGCTGGTCGCCGACGGTGCCCAGATCTCCCTGCCTGAGGCGGTCGACCACTTCCCGGAGGCCGTGCTCGGCCGCGCGACGCTGGACCGGTTCGGACCCCGGCTGCCCTTCATGCTCAAGGTCCTGGCAATCGCCCGGCCGCTCTCGGTACAGGTTCACCCGGACGCCACCCGAGCCGCCGAGGCGTTTCGGTCGGACGGCAGCTCGCCGTACGTCGATCCGTTCCACAAGCCAGAAATGATCTACGCCCTGGAACCGGTGGAGGCGCTCGTCGGGTTCCGGACGCCGGTTCAGGCGGCGATGCTGATGGGTCGGCTGGGCTCGGATCGGTTGACCCCGCTGATCGAGCTCCTGGACGGTTCCGCGAGCGACAGTCCGGACACCGAGTCCGGGCGGTTGCACGCCGCGCTCTCTCGGTTGGTCAACTGGCCGGTGATCGATCGCGCGGCCCTGGTTGCCGAGATCGCGGCGGGTTCCACCCGCGTGCAGGCCACCGGCAACACCGATTACCGGGAGGCGTTCGGCTGGCTCGACCGCCTGGTCGGCCTGCACCCGGCCGACCCGATGGTGCTGGGGCCGCTGCTGCTGGACCTGGTCCGGCTGTCCCCCGGGCAAACCCTGTTCGTGGCCGCCGGGATGCCGCACTGCTACCTCAGCGGCCTTGGCGTCGAGATCTTGGCGTCCTCGGACAACGTGCTGCGGGCCGGCCTGACCAACAAGCCGGTGGAGACCGAGGAACTGCTGCGGGTGATCGACACCAGGCCCTGTCTGCCATCGGCAGTCACATCGGTGCCGCTCAGCGACTACGAGGTGGTCTGGCGGCCGAGCGTGGACGAGTTCCAGCTGAGCCGGATCACCCTCCGGACCACGGATGAACATCGGGCGGTGACCGCCGACCCGTCCATCGTCGGAGCCCAGATCCTGCTCTGTACCTCAGGCCAGCTCCAGGTCCGGGCCGGCACCCGGACCGTGCAGTTGACCCGCGGGTTCTCCGCCTTCGTGAGCGCCGACGCCGGGCCGCTGGCGCTCAGCGGGGACGGCGAGCTGTTCCGCGCGGCCGTCGGGCTCGGCTGACTCGTTGCCGAGGTAGATCCCGGCGGACCGAGTGTCAGTTGACGGCGCCAAGCGTGCGGGGCTGTCGACCACGGAACGCTGACGGTGATGATCTTCGGCCCTTGGGCGATCGGCAACTGTGCCCGCTTTCGTGCCGCGAAAGGCCCTACTTACCGGCATAGCCGGCGATCTTCGCGAGAAGGCTGCCGCTATTTGCGCATGATCACGGCGCAAAGATGAAGCATTTTCAGAAATTGTTTCGCCGGGGTGGGGTCGACGATCAGCGCCACGCGGCCGAGTTCGACCGGGTGATCCCCTCCGTGCCGCAGTGGAGATCGGGGCAGCGGGGTTGACCTGCGTGCGCGAGAGATCTCCGGCGATCCGACCGGAGCCGCCGGGCAACTGCCAAACACAGCCTGACCGAAGCCCGACCATCGCTCGATCTGCCCTGCTCATCACGGCTTTGACGGTGCGGGGCGACGATCCTGGCCGCACTGCCCGGATGAGCTGCGGATGGGTTGACCGACCGCACGACGTCCCGGCTGCTGTTGCCGCATCGGCCACCGTGCGCCACCGCCGAACCCCGGCCCGCGGCTCTGGCCGCACCGTCGCGAATCACCGAATGCGGTCTCACTACTCAATGGATTGATTGAGTCCAGGCTGGCGAGGTACGTTCCGTCACCCCTCCAAAGAGGACAAACGTGGCAGACAATCTCATTTGAGGTAGGTCATGAAACGAAAATTCATCACTCTCACCGTCGCTGTGCTCAGCGTGGTCGGGTCGTTCTTCATCGCCACGCAACATGCGTCCGCGGCAACCGGGCTGCACATCAGCGGAACGAACATCGTCGAGGCGAACGGCAAGACGTTCATCATGCGCGGCGTCAGCCATGAGCACACCTGGTTCGCGAACCAGACGAGTTCGTTCGCCAATATCAAGGCGGCAGGCGCCAACACGGTGCGAGTGGTGCTCAGCGGCGGCCGGTGGACGGCCAACAGCGCCAGTGACGTGGCCAACGTGGTGTCGCTGTGCAAGACGAACCGTCTGATCTGCGTACTGGAGGACCACGACACCACCGGCTACGGCGAGGACACTGCGGCCTACAGCCTGGACCAGGCAGTCGACTACTGGATCGGCCTGAAAGATGTTCTGGCCGGCCAGGAGAACTACATCGTGATCAACATCGGCAACGAGCCGATCGGCAACACCAACCCGGGTCAGTGGACAGACGCCAGCGTCGCAGCGGTTAAGCGGATGCGCAGCAATGGGTTTCAGCACCTGCTGATGGTCGACGCACCGAACTGGGGCCAGGACTGGAGCAACACCATGCGCGACAACGCGCAGCCGGTGCTGGACGCCGACAGCCAGCACAACACCGTGCTGTCGATCCACATGTACGACGTGTACAACACCGCCGCGAAGGTCAAGGACTACCTGGATCAGATCCAGGCCAAGAACTGGCCGCTGGTCATCGGCGAGTTCGGCTGGCAGCAATCGGCCAGCAACGTCGACGACCAGGCCGTGATGGCGGAGTCGGTGGCTCGGGGACTGGGGTACATCGGGTGGTCGTGGGCCGGCAACAACGACCCGTACCTCGACATGGCCACCAACTTCGACCCCACCCAGCTCAGCACCTGGGGTGTGCGGATCTTCAACGGCACGAACGGGATCAAAGCCACGGCAAAAGAGGCGACGATCTACGGCGGTGCGACCAATCCGACCACCCCGCCGGTAACGACGCCGCCGGCCACGACGCCGGTGACCAGCCCGCCGGCGACGACCACACCCCCCACCGGCACCAAGGCCTGTACCGCGACCTACTCGATCCAGAACCAGTGGACGGGCGGCTTCCAAGGCGAGGTTCGAGTGACCGCGGGTACCTCGGCGATCAGCAAGTGGACCGTCAGCTGGACGCTCGCCAACGGACAGAGCATCACCCAGTCCTGGAACGCCACAGTGACCAGCAGCGGCTCAACCGTCACCGCCCGCAACGTGAGCTACAACGGCAGCGTTGCCGCCGGAGCGTCCACCAGCTTCGGCTTCCTGGGCGCCTTCAGCGGCACCAACGCCGTCCCGGCGGTGTCCTGCAGCACGAGCTGAGCCAGAGCGGCCATACCGGCACCGAAGTGTGCGCGGGCTTGACCCGGTGGATTACCGCCGCGTCATCCCCCGCGCACGCTTTCGCTGCCCGGCCGATCAGGGTTCCCGCCGGGCAGCTCTACCTGAATGCCAGATCGAAATCGACGACCACCGGCGAATGGTCGCTCCACCGCTGCTCGTACGTCGGTGCCCGGTCGACGTCGGCCGCCACGGCAAGGCGGGACAGCGGCGCACTGGAGAGGGCGTAGTCGATCCGCCAGCCTGCCCCGGTATCCCAGGCCCGGCCCCGCCAGGAGAACCAGGAGTACGGGCCAGGGCCCTCACCGGCCAGCTGACGGTGCGTGTCGACGAACCCGTCCTCGTCGAACAACGAATCCATCCAGGCCCGCTCCTGCGGCAGGAACCCCGACTTCTTCAGGTTGCCCTTCCAGTTCTTCAGGTCGGCCTCCCGGTGGGCGATGTTGAAATCCCCGCAAACCACCAGGTGCCGCCCGTCGGCCGCGAGCTTGTTCATCCGCTCCCGGATGTCCGCCAGAAACCGGTACTTCTCCTCCTGCTTCGGAGTGTCCGCCTCGCCGGTGTGGACGTACGTGGACACCACCGTCAGCAACTCGGGTTCACCCGCGAGCGCCCAGTCCGCCTCCACCCATCGGCCGGCGGACACGAAGTCACCCAGACCCGACCGCACCGCTACCGGCTCGGTCTTGGACAACACCGCGACCCCGGCTCGACCCTTGGCCGATGCCGCCTCCTCATGCACACCGTGCCAGCCCGCACCCATCACCGCGGACAACGTGTCGTCGTCCGCCCGGACCTCTTGGAGGCACAGGACGTCCGGTGCCCGCTCTTCCAGCCAGGCCCCCATCCCGCGCCGCTGCGCCGCCCGAATCCCGTTCACATTTACGGTGGCAACCCTCAGCACGGCGGACCCTTTCCTGGAGTAACAAACATCTGGTCTCAAGCTCTTGCCCGGCAGCTAAACCACCGGCCATCCTGCTGCATTCGGCTACTGATGACGTCGAATCCCGGTCCGCTATCCACCGAAACCGGCAATTCTGGGCTTGAAATCTTCAGAAACGCTATCAATGTGCGCTGCGGCAGGGTAAACACACGCCATGACCCTTCTCGACGACGCGATGGGTATCGGCGACGATCTCGCCGATCTGCGTCACCGTCTGCACGAGCGCCCAGAGATCGGGCTCAAGCTGCAGCGGACTCAACAAACGGTGCTTGAAGCCCTCGACGGCCTCGGCCTAGAGATCAGCACCGGCCAAGAGATCGGCTCCATCACGGCCGTTCTGCGCGGTACCGGCGGACCGGACGATCCCCCCGATGCCGCCCCTTTGCCACCGACGACGCTCACCGATCCGCAGTCGGACCTGCCTGTGGTGCTGCTCCGGGCCGACATGGACGCGTTGCCGGTGCATGAGGAGGTGGATGTCCGGTACCGCTCCAAGGTGGACGGCGCGATGCACGCCTGCGGCCACGACCTGCATACCGCGATGCTGGTCGGTGCGGCGCGACTGCTGTCCGAGCGGCGTCACCAGCTGGCCGGTGACGTGGTGCTGATGTTCCAGCCGGGCGAGGAGGGCTTCGACGGAGCCCGGAAAATGATCGACAGCGGAGTACTGGGGGCCGCCGGCCGTCCGGCGGATTCGGCGTTCGCCCTGCACGTGATGCCCAACATGGTCAGCTGCGGCCAGGTAGCCAGCCGGCCGGGAGCGATCATGGCGGCCAGCGACGGGATGTTCGTGACGGTGCATGGCGCCGGCGGGCACGGTGCCTCGCCGCACTTGTCCCGGGATCCGGTGCCGGCCGTCTGCGAGATGGTGCTGGCGATGCAGACGGTGATCAATCGGGGCGTTGATGCCTTCGAGGCGGTCGTCGTCACGGTCGGTTCTCTGCATGCGGGCACCCGGCGGAACATCATTCCGGAAACGGCCAGCTTCGAGGCCACCGTGCGCAGCTTCGACCGGTCTGTCCGGCGCCGGGTCAAGGATCTGCTCCAGCAAGCCTGCCGAGGCATCGCCGACGCGCACGGCCTGGAAGTCGACATCGAGTACATCGAGGAGTACCCGGTGACGGTGAACGACGCGACCGCAACCGGGGTGGCTTTCGAGGTCGCCACCGGACTGTTCGGGCCCTCCCGGACGACGGTGATGCCCCGGCCAATCACCGGCACCGAGGATTTCTCCCGGGTGATCGAACGCGTGCCGGGCGCGATGATCTTGCTCGGCGCCTGCCTGGAAGGCCGCGACCCGATGACCGCTCCGAGCAACCACTCACCGCGAGCGGCGTTCGACGACCGGGCCCTGCCGGACGGCGCAGCCCTCTACGCCGAGCTGGCCCTTCGCCAACTCCTGCCCTGATCACGAGCCTGGACGAGGAGCACGGCTGAGCGCCCCTAAACCAGCGGCGATCTTCGAGCTCGACTCACCGCCAAGATCGCCAGATGTGCCCGCTTTAGGCCCGATAGAGGGCCCATAAGCGGCACGCCTGGCGATCACTGAGGGCGGCACTGCATGATCACGGCAAACCTCGGCGGCGATCACCGCATGCCGGTGAGTTAAGCGCTGGAGTGACTGGGGTGAGGTTGCCCGAGGTCGCATCTGCGTCGCTTCGACCCGTGATCATGCACGATTGCCCGGGCCTGAAGAGCAAGCGTGCAT
>DATINJ010000376.1:0-17995 GCA_035474375.1 Kineosporiaceae bacterium
TTGCCCCAGGCGATCAATGATTCACCGCCGGCCGGCTCGGCCGCGAGCCGCTCGTACCAGTCCGCCCGTCCGTACGTGACGTCCCCACCGATCAGCACCAGCTCCACCCAGGACGGGTCGGCGAGGCAGACATTCTCGTACGGGTCCGCGTGGTGCCGCTCCAGAACCAGGATGTCGGCGGGCCGGCCAACCGCCAGCTCGCCCAGATGATCCCCGAGGCCGGCGATCGACGCCGCCCCACTGGTGACCATCCGAACCAGGTCAGCGGGCTCGATCTGGAGCCCTTGCCGGGCGAGTTCCCGCCGGGCGACTTTCATTTCGGCAAGCAGGCTGGTCGAGCCGGACGGCAACCAGTCGGCACCCAGACCAACCGGCATGCCGGCTGCGATCGCCTCGGCCGCCAGCGTGGTCTGCGCGTACAGCCGCAGATTGGACTGCGGTGACCAGACCAGCTTGCAACCGGCGTCGGCGACCTGGTTGATCTGCGCGGCGTCCAGCGAACTGGCGTGGATCAACACCGTCGCCGCCGTTGCGGCACCCATCTCAAGGAAGCGCTGGAACTCCTTGTCGCTGCGTTCATCACCGCGCTGACCTTCACAAAGGTGCAGATAGAAGGCGGTGATATCGCCAGTACCGATCTCAGCAAGGATTTTCTGCAGTCGAGGAAAGTCCCGGCCGGACGTCGAGGAGGGCAGGTCGATCATGGCCCGGGCCTTGTGCTGCCCGAAGATCCACAGGTCGACGTTGCGGACCAGCGGTTCGCTGCCGGCCTTCCGGGCGGTACCGCTCGCGCCCTGAATCGCCGTCACCCCACCGGCCAGCGCGCGAATCTCCGCGTACCGCAACTCGGTTCCGGCCGGAACCTTGGTGAGCAGGATGTCCTGTGGGTCGCGCACCAACTGGTGGTAAACCTTGCTGCTGCGCCAACGGTAGCGATTGGCGAAGAGCTTCGGCGGTTCCCAAGCCGCGAACACGTTGAACTCCGGATGGCCGTGCAGGTCGATCAGACCCGGCAGGATCACCCCATCGGTCTCCACGATCCGGTCCACCCCGATCGGCTCGGTCGGTTGCACCGCGGCGATGACCCCGTCGTTGATCACGAGATAGCCGCTGGACATCGCCTCGCTGCCGGTAATCACCGCACCATGCAGGGCATACGACCCGGCCGGTACGTCGGCCTCCGGCGTCGGGCGATGCCGGACCCGACCTCCGGCGTCCAGCCCGAACCGCTCCGCGTCCGGTGGCGCAGGCAACTCCTCCAACACCCCTCGCCCGTACTCCCGGGCGAACCGCCCGGATCTCGCGTCATCAAGATCGTCAACTCCGGCCATCCGACTCACTCCCGTCCCGATTCGCAGACCCTTTTGCGGATGCCGGACCGGTACCGGTATCGCCGGGCACGTCGGTCGGCTCTTACTCGAAGGCGACCGCCACTCGTGAGGAGTCCCGACATGACGCAGCAGATTCATCAGTTCTGTCCCGGGTATCCGGCCCCACCGTTCAACACGCTGGTCGCCGAGCATCCCGGCGAGGACGTCTACCCGGCCAAGGACTTCCGAGTCGAGTGGGGGCCGATCTTCCACCGTGGCCGGCTGGACGGCACGGCTCGGGTACTCGTGGTCGGGCAGGACCCGGCCGCGCACGAAAGCATCACCCGCCGAATTCTGGTCGGCGAGGCCGGCCAGCGGGTCCAGGGTCTCCTCGCCAAGATCGGCATCGTCGACAGCTACGTCATGATCAACACCTTCGTCTACAGCGTGTTCGGCCAGGGCGGTGGCACCCGGCACGCGAAGGACCCGGCGATCGCCGAGTACCGGCATCGCTGGCTCGACGCCCTCCTGGTCCCCGCCACACCAGGCGGCATCCCGGCCGGTGGACCGATCACCGCCGTGATCACCCTGGGCAGCCTGGCCAACCAGGCCTACACGATCTGGTCCAAGACCAGGCCGGACGTGGCCGCGGCCCTGCATCACGCCGCGGTGAAGCACCCCACCTACCCGGACTCAGCGGCCGCTGCGGGTCAGATCAGCCTGGCTGACGCCACCACCAAACTGCTGGCGGATTGGAACCGCCAGCTTCCGGCCCTGCGCAGAAATGTCGTCCCGGACGACGCTTCCGCAGCCGACCCGCCGGTGCCGTATGGCACGGACTGGCAAGACGGTGACCTGGTTCCGATCTCGGCCGCCGACCTCCCGGCCGGTTCGCCACCCTGGTGGCGGTCGCTCGCCGGATGGGCCAACCGGACCGGCTCGAATGCCCAGCTCAAGCGAGCCACGATCACTGTGACCATTCCTACCGCCGACCGCACCTGGCCGCCTCTACAGCACTGATCACCGCGAACGGGGAGGAACAATGCGGGCCGGTCAGGGGCCGATCAGCGCCGGACCAGCTCGATCGCGCCGCCGGTTCGAACTGCGCCGATGCCCTTCAACAACGCACTCGACGCCAGGTTCGACTCGTCCGCCTCGGCGGAAACCGTGGTGACGCCGCGCTCGTGCAGCGGGCGGAACGCAGCGGCCAGCATGGCGTGGGCCAGACCTCGTCGCCGGTGCTCCGGCAGGACGCCGACCAACCCGAGCCGGGGCTGTCGCGGCAGGCCGAGAACCCGTACCAGCGCGACGTACTCGCTCTGGTACACCGCGACCAGGTAGGTCGCCGGATCGAACCAGCGGTTCTCGAAGGTCAGCCGGTGAAATTCCTCAGGCTGGTTCACCCACCCGGCGTAGCCCGGAACATCCTGTCGAAGCGTCTGGTCGAGCCGGCGGAGCCGATCTTCGTCTACCCGATCGGCTCCGACCAGGGTGAACCCGGTCGGCAGGGCCGCGCTGTCCAGGCCGGTGGCCTCCGGGGCGGTCGGGATGGCGTACTCGTCCTCACGCCGGTTGTCCCGAAAGCCCAGCATCGACCAGCGGCCCAGATGCTCACGGTCATCATCGGCGACCACTGTGTACACCGGTGCGGGCAGATCCTGAGTCATCGCCTCGGCGAGCGCCACGAAGACGTCGTCGGCCCAGGTATCGATGCTGATGAAGGCCCGGCCATCGGCCCGATGCAGGGCATGACCTCGACCGACGACCACGTCGTCCTCCAGCGCATGCCAGTGCACTCCGGGCGTTACGCGAACGATCAAAGCCGTCGTCGAGTCCATAACTGGTCACGGTAGCCCGCCGCTTGATCCCGGCCAACTACCGCACTGACCAGCTACAACCGACTACGACGCGTGGCTGCACGTGACTCACCAGCCACCGCGACGTACGTTTTCAGAATGGACGACAAATCCAAGATTCCGGTAGCTCTGACCGGCGTACCGGAGACCTTGCTGTGGACCCTGTACTACCGGGCGCAGGAAGCGGAACGGCCGGACTCGGTGCTGCCCGATCCGCTGGCGGTCGAACTGGTCCGCCGGATCGACTATCCCTTCGCTGAGCGGCTCGGCGCAGGTGCCGGCCGCGCGCAATGGCAGGGGCTGCGGGCCCGAACCTTCGACCACACCATCACCCGCTTCCTCGCCGCCAATCCGGGGGGAACGGTGGTCGCTCTCGGCGAAGGCCTGGAGACGCAGTTCTGGCGGGTGGACGACGGGCGGGTGCGCTGGTTCGGGGTGGACCTGCCCGAGGCTGCCACCACGAGAGCGCAGATCCTGCCCGGGCACGAGCGGCACCGGCAGATCGATGCTTCGGTGCTGGACGACACCTGGATGGACGAGGTGGATCCCACCCGCGCGGTGCTGATCACCGCCCAAGGGCTGCTGATGTACCTTCCCCGGGCGCAGGTCCACGACCTGCTGACCCGGTGTGCCCGGCAGTTCCCCGGTGCGCAATTGGTGTTCGACGGGGTCCCGCGCTGGACCAGTGCCGTGACCCGGGCGGCGGCCAGAAAGGTAGCGGCCGAGGCAGCGGGAAAGACCGCGGCCGGAAAGCTGATGGCACCGCCGATGCCCTGGTCGATGGATCACCGCGAAGCCACCGTCCTGGGTTCGCTGCCGGGCATCCGCAGTGTCGAACGCCTGCACCCGCCGCGCGGGCGTGGAGCCCTGTACGCCTACGCGCTCCCGCTGGCCGACCGGCTTGTGCTGCTGAGGTCCTTGGTCTTGTCCATCTGGTCGATCCGCTTCGAGTGACGGCCATCAGCGCGGGATGCTTTGTCCCAGACCTTTGGGCACGACCATCCGCCAGGCGTCCAGGACGATCTCGCGCAGCTCTTCCCGGTCAAGTGCGGCGAGGCGGACCTCGATCCAGTTGAACCGCAGGTCGGACGTCGAGGGCGGGAGGAACTTCTCCGGCTCGGACGCGAGCAGGGCGTCGCGCTCCGCTTTCGGGAAGGCAAAGCCCATCGTCTCCTCGTCCTGGGAGAACGCCAGGTAGACGATCTTTCCCACCCGGAACTTGACCCGGTCCCGAACCAGCACCTCGTAGCTGCGCGGCAGGTCGCGGGTCATTTCTCGGACGTCCTCGATCGTCACCATGCCCCATCGTCGCCCATACCCGCGGTGATCGCTTCGCTCGTGAATGATCGCCACGAACCTGCGGCGGGCTACTCGAAAACGTCTTCGCGATCGTGCGCCATCGACTGGGCGATGGCGGCGACCCGCGGTAACAGGGTGCGGGCCGACGGACCGGCCGACCAGGTTCGCCGGTCGGTGGTGAGCACGACCAGGTCCAGCCCTTGCATTTCGGCCGAAAGATAGTGCAGCGAGTTCCGCACATCCTCGAGGGTCATCAGATGCCCATCGCGGACCCATCCGGCGCCGAGCAGGGGATACACCGCGGCCGCCAGATCCGCGGTTTCTCGCGGTCCTCGGCTCACCAGGACGGCGACGCTCATCTCGACCAGGAGACCCTCGAAGGCAGCCGGCCGGAACCACGACCGCAACCGCCGCACCACCTGCAGGTCATCCGCGGCGGCCTTGGTCGGCGTCACCACCCCCTTGCTCAACCGGAGCAGTCCGACGTCGCGCAGCACGTCGTGCAATACCGCCAAGGGCTGCAGATCGTCCTCTACCGAGGCGGGCCGGCCGAACGGGTTCCAGCCCGGCCGAACTTCTTGGACCTGCCGGACGAACGCGCGCGGCAACCGCCCACCTGGGGTCAGCTTCACTCCGCCCACCGCCAGGTCGAGAACCATTCGGACGCTGTCCGGCACCGCACCGACCGTCTGCCGAACCAGTAGATCCGTTGCCGCCAGATCGAAGGCTCGCAGTTCTCCCGCCCAACGCTTCTTCTCGTCATGCTCCGGATGAGTAGGGTCGCCCAGGGCGATCAACAACTCGGCGAACCCACCTGGCCCACCGCAATCCTCCGGCGGGCAGGTACCCGCGCCGGATACGCAGCCCGGCTCGTCACCACCCGGGCCGAGAACCTCGACGTCGTGCTCCCAACCGTCACCGAAGTCGTAGAGATACTGGAACGAGGTGGGCAATTGCCCCAAACGGACACCGGACTCGTCAACCTGCCCATCCCAATTATCCTCGTGCGGAACGCCATACTTCGTCTGGCCGGCGACGAACTGATGCAGATGGCTGTCGGTCCAGCCGACCGAAGCCTGAAGCAGATCATGCAGTTCCGGCAGGACGCACGTGGCCGGCACATCGATCACCCGGACCACCTCGGGCAGTACTTCACGCAGAGTGATCCGAAGTCGGTTTGTCTTCACTGAGCCAAGGATACGCGCGGTGATTGGCGAACACCCCTTTCCCCAAGAACACGCGGTTAGCACCGGCCACTGCCTGCAATCGGATTTCAACGATTGTCGGCTGTGAATACGCTGTCACCGTAACGCTTTAGGCACGCTTCGTAGCAACACGTTAATTGTCACCAACCCCACCTTTAAGTCAGTGTGTATACGCCCCGATGGGCCATTGACACCACGCAGTGCCACTATGCTTCAGGTGTTCCGCAGCCCGTTGATCCTGATTTGTCCCGGCGATTCGCCCGGGGGGGAACGAATCTGGCTTCCTGCTGCTCCCCTGCAAATCCGCATGCCTGGAGCCTGCAATGGACCTTGTGACAAAGACAGTGGTGGATGGTCCCGAAGCCGACGCCTGCTGGTCGTTCTACGACCGCGCATTTGAAGCCCTACGGGTGCGCGCCGCACAGCGACATGCATTGACCCACGGCGAGTTCGAAGACCAGATGGTCGACAGCAGGGTCACCAAGCACATCGTCTACGACAGCGCGGAGACCCGTCGACCGGTCGGAATGACGACCCTGACAAATGATCTTAAGGCCGTTCCGTTGATCTCTCCGGAATTCTACGAAGCCCGGTGGCCACAGCTCTACGCCGAACAGCGAATCTGGTACGTCGGATTCCTGGCGATCGATCCGGACTACCACGGTACCGGCGTCCTGGCTCAGATGATCGGCTCGATGTGCGCCGTCATCCCAGCGCAAGGCGGGGTGGTCGCCGCTGACATCTGCAAATTCAACGAGAAGACCTTGCTGCTGCCAGACACTTTCGCCCGGCTTGCCGGGACATTCGTCCGGCAACCGGAAAAACAGCTGCTCGATGCCCAGGTCTTCTGGGCTTACGAGTTCGCTTCCTCGGTCTGAGACGAGGCGGTGGCTTCGGCCACCGCCTCCGCCAGCCCTCTGGGCAGCGGTGTGACCAGCCGGACCGGAGGCCTGGCTGCTGCCCGTTCCATCTCCTTGGCCTGTAACTCCTTCTGCGTCGGTGGCCCCCAGAGCAACTCGAACGTCTCCGGAGGCTCCGCGCGGCCCCACAGCCAACCCTGGCCGTGCTCGATACCCAACTCGCAGAGGATGTCTCGCTGCCGAGCGGTCTCGACGCCTTCGGCCACCACCCCGAGGTTCAGGGCGCTTGCCATCGCGGTGACAGCACGGACGATCGCCTCGTCACCGGGGACGTCGCCCAAGCCGTCGACGAAGGCGCGATCGACCTTGACTCCGGTCACCGGGTAGCGGTTCAGGTAACTGAGCGAGGAGTACCCGGTCCCGAAATCGTCTACGGAGAGCCGGACTCCGAGGTCTCGCAGCCCGGTGAGGACGTCGGTGACCAGGTCGGACTGTTCCAGCATCACCGACTCGGTGATCTCGACCACCAGCCGGGACGCATTCACGCCGGTTTCGGCCAGCACCTCGGCGGTCAACTTGGTCAGCTGATGATCGCGGAGCTGGCGGGTCGAGGCGTTGACCGACATGAAGAAGTCCGGGCTGACGACGCCGGCCCGCTGCCAGCGAGACAACTGATAGACCGACTCCTGCAACACCCAGGCGCCGATACCGATGATCATCCCGGTTTCCTCGGCAACCGAGATGAACTCTTTCGGTGAGATCTCGCCGCGGACCGGATGGTTCCACCGCAGCAGGGCCTCGCAGCCGGCGACGAACTCGGTCTCGAGATTGACGATCGGCTGGTAGGCGATCCAGAGCTGGCCACGGGCCACGGCATGGCGTAGGGCAAGCTCGATCTCCACGCGGTCGCGCACGCTCTGCCGCATGCTGTCGTCAAAGATCATGTAGCCGTCGCGGCCGGCGCCCTTGGCCCGGTACATCGCGGCGTCGGCGTCACGCAGCAGGCCCTCGGCGTTCTCCCCCATCGTCGCCTCGGCCATCCCGATCGAGGTGGTGACGATCAGGTCGAGGCCCTCGATCTCGATCGGGTTGCGCAGCGTCGCCTGGACGTTCACAGCCAACTCGATCGCCTGCTCGCGGGTCAGCAGCCCGCTGATCACGAACTCGTCGCCGCCGACCCGGCCCACCGTCGCCGTGGACCGGGTGATCAGCTGCAGCCGGGCAGCGACCTCCACCAGCAACTGGTCGCCGGTCTCGTGGCCCCAGGAGTCGTTGATGAACTTGAAGCCGTCGAGGTCGAGGAAGAGCACCCAGACCGAAGGGTCTTGTCGACGCCGCGCGGACTGCATTCGGGCGACCTTGTCCATCAGCTCGGCCCGGTTCGCCAGGCCGGTGAGGGCGTCGTGGCGGGCCTGAAAGCGGAAGGTTTCCTGCATCCGGTCGAGGCTGTGGACGGCGGCGACCGCGCGGAAGAGCAAGGTGAGTACCAGGGCGATGATGACCACCCCGAGCAGGATCAGCGAGTGCTGATCGTCGATTCGGATGAAGAATGCAGCCACGCCGGGTGCGATCAGGGCCGGGATGATCAGCGCCATGCGCATGACCGACCACGGCTGATCGGCGTTCGGGACAGCCTTCGAAATCCACGCCATGCTCGGGTGGATCGCGGCGACCCCGAAGAAGGTGTAGGCCACCAGGAAGGGCAGATCCAGCAGGGGTGAGCCGGTCAGCTGCCCGCGCGCCCCGATCCAGCCGTAGCCGAAGTCGCCGACCTGCAGCGCGACCATGCCAATCACGAACGCCCGGTAACTGGGCAGCCGCGAGGCGGTGGTGAAGGCCAGGTTGAGCAGCAACAGCAGCAGCAGGATGTCGATCAGCGGATACAGCCCCTGGACGAACGACATGATCCTGGGTCGGGTGGTGATATCCATCGCTGGGAGGACGAACACGACGGCCACCACCAAGCCGGCTCCCAGACAGACGATGGCTCCGTCGGCCAGCGCATGCCGTTCCAGCGGTCCGCGGGCCCGGTTGAGCGCGATCAGGGAGGCAACCAGCAGCGCGTAGCCGACCAGGGAGAAGCTGTCCGCAGACCAGCGGGCCCAGCCGTCCTGCAGCACCGCCCAGGGCCGAATCACGACCCCGCCGAGGAAAACTATCGAGGCGCCCGCCAGCAGCCGCCACGGCAGCGCCGGGATCGGCTTGTGCAGGATCGGTCCGACGATGAGACAGACGACGGAACCGAGGGCGACGACGCCGGTGCAAATGGAATTGGTGGTGACATTCAACTGCAAAGCGTAGATCACGCTGAGCAACAGCCCGATGATGCCGAACCCGACCGAAATTTCGCGACCGAATCGACTCATGTCACCTCCTAGCGCCCTTTGGTCACGCTCCGTTGGACCGTCCGTGGCTACGCATCGGTATCGGCATCGCAAGTCTCCTGGGTTAGCGAATCAGGAAGCCCGGTGTTCCGCCAGAGTGAGGTGGACCCCAATGCTGACATTCCTCTTCTGGATTAGGAAGCCGTGCTTTTTGGCCGGATTTGGGTGGGCAAAAGTATCACTCTCTGTATACCTTCTGGTGCAATACGACTCCGTTCAAATCGGCGCCGCTACCACTAAACCGCTGCAGCCCTGAAATCGGGACATAAGGATCATGGTTTTGGTAGCTCTCAGTGTGTGACGGAGACCTCGACGCCGGCCAACTCCCATCTCACGGCGTAACCATGCATGATCGACATATGCCGGGCTATGCAAGGGGAAGTTTAAGGTACGTAATATGACAGAACGGACCTACGCTGTCGGTGACGACTCCGCCCTGTGACAGCTCTGTCGTGGCAATCCTGAGCGATTTGACCGCTGTTGCTAGGGACCCCCTGGTCGAACTGGGCGCGAGCCTGTTGCCGCGAGGAGTTACGCATGAATGCCGGGCCGCTGTGGGTGACAAAGATCGAGGACCTGGTACGCGAGGCCGTCGATCAGGTTCCAGATCAAGGGCAGCAGACCCGACGCTTGGCGCAAGTACACCCGGCGCCGGATCTCGGCCCCGGTTGGTTCGTCGTCCACACCCGGCTGAGCGCCGCACAGGCCGAGCACGTCGCGGACGGGTACCTGCGGCACGGCACCGAGGGGGCCGGCCGCGGGTATGACGTCCTCGAGGTGGTCGTCTCGGGCGAGGAGGTTCGGGTCCGGGCCTCAGCCGCCGCTCCCCGGACGACGCTTCACCTGTTCGTCCCGGCCGGGGACCAGCGACTAGTCCTCACCGGTCTGGCCGAAGGGCTGGCTGCGGTGCGAGAGAGCCCGTTGCTGATCGCCTTCGCGCAGAAACAGCTGACACCGATACCCGTCAGCGACGAGTTGGCCTCGATCCCCGGCTGGGACCAGCTTCGTCCGGCCCAGCAGGAAGCCGTGGCCGCCTGCTGCGGCGCAGGCCTGCAGGTGGTCTGGGGCCCGCCCAGAACCGGGAAGACCCGGGTCGTCACGGCTGCCCTGAGCCACCTGGCGAGCACCGGGCGGAGAGTCTTGCTGGTGTCGTCCACCGATCTCGCCGTAGACACCGCCGTGCATCAGGCGGTGCGGGGCATCCGGCCCCGCAGCGGGGAGGTGCTACGGGTCGGCACCATTCATCTGCCCGCGTTGGCGGCTGACGAGCGGGTGAACCTGCAGCGGTTGACCGAGCTTCGGCAGTCCGAGCTCCACCAGCAGGCAGCCATGCTGGAAGCCCGGATTGACGGGCTGACCGTGGCGGAAACCGAGCTGGACAGCGCTCGGGCGCAGATCGCCGACTTTGACGCGGCCGGATACCAGCGAGCCAGGCAGCGAGTGGCCAACCGGGCCGCCCAGGAGCGGCAGCAGCACGATCTCGGCTCCGCCGAGGAGGATGTCACCGAGGCCCAAACCGACCAGCTCAAGTACCAGACCCTGATGCTGTCGCTGGCGGCCCGGGAGGCGATGGCGCGCGAAACGCATGCCCGCACCCGGCTGGTTGCGACGGAAACCGAGCTGGCGACCCTGAACCGGCATGTCTGGCGGCGAATCCGCCGCTTCCGTGCCGTTCGCCGAGTTCGGGCCGCCCGCCGGGAACTGATCGACGAACTGGCACGGGCCACCGCCGCGCTGGACACAGCCCAGGAATTGGCCCGGAAGGCGGGCACCAACCCCGAGGCCTGCCGGGACCGGAGTCGGCCAGGGATTGAGGCCGGTCGCGACGCGGCGACCGGCCGGCTCAAGGCCGCCCAGACTCGGCTGGCCGACATTCACCTCGAATTGGGCCGGTTGAACCTGCTCGACCTCGGCAACCCGGCGGACCAATCGCAGGTCACCGGCCAATGGCCGCTGTGGCGACTGCACACCGACCTGCCCGCCCTGGTCGGCCGGGCCGAGCAGGAACAGCGACAGCGCTACCCGCTCGAACGTGAGCATGACCGGATGCAGGAGCAGATCACTCGAGACCGGCGAGCCACGGAACAAAGCCTGGTCAACGAGGCGCAGATGGTGGCCACGACGCTGACCCAGCTCGCTTTGCGGCCGTGGATCACCCACGAGCCGTTCGATCACGTCCTGATCGAGGAGGCCGCAGCGGCGGCGTTCCCGCACCTGGTGCATGCCGTGGGGCGGGCCCGCGTCGGTGCCGTGCTGATCGGAGACCACCTGCAGAACGGACCGTGGACGGACGCCGATTTCCCGGGCAGTGGGCAGGTCAAGGCCCTCTTCACAACGAACTGCTTCGCGTTCCTGGGGGTGCGGAAACCCGCCGAGACCAAGCCCGGGTGCGTCGTCCTCACCGAGCAGTTCCAGGTCCGTCCGGCGTTCACCGACCTCGCGAACCGGGTGGCCTACGACAACGTGCTGGCATCGGCAGACCAGGGGACGGCGGGTCAGCGGACGGCGGACATCGTCGTCCTCACGGTTGATGGTTTGCCGCGCGCACTGCGAACGGTCCACCACCCGGAGCAGAAAGAGTCCGGGTGGTGGGCGATCGGCACGCTGCTCGCCCGGGCCCTGGCGGAGGAGCAGGGCAGCGGTTCGAACCAGGCCTTCGGTGTCGTGGTGCCGTACCAACCACAGGTCGACGCCACCAGGGCGGCGCTGGCGGAGGCCGGCGGCGATCGCGATCTGACGCCGGTCGGCACAGGGCAGTCCTTCCAGGGCCGCCAGTTCGACACGGTCCTTGCCGACCTGGTCGAGGACGGCGAGGGCTGGATGACCGGCGCGCGGCTGGACGACGATGGCCGCGCCTTTGACGGCATCCGCCATTTCACCGTCGCCGCCACCCGCGCGCGCAGCAGGCTTTACCTGCTGCTCACCGACCGGGCCCTGCAGAACGCCGACGCCGGCCCGCTTCCAGTGCTCCGGGAGATGATCGCCGAGGGTGCCGCTCACCACCTGGATATCGCTGAGCTGCTCGGCCTTTCCGAGAACAAGCTGCCGGTGGCGGCTTCACCCGAGGCGGATCTGCTGGCCGCGCTGAAGCCCTACGTTCGCACCGTCAGACCGCGCGACGAAGACGCCGTCGTCGAGGACATCGTCACCCAGATCACCAAAGCGATGACGAGCGTCTGGTGTTGGAGTACGTGGGTGGGCAAGTACGCGGTGGCGATCACCGAAGCTCTGGAGCAAGCTCATCTGCGGGGGGTGGACGTTCATCTGCTCGCCCAGCCCCTCGATCAGGTTCCCCCCGGCAGCCAGTGGTCGCTGGCCGGCCTGGCGGAGCGGCTGCCCCAGCTGGTGTTCATCCGGGACATGGATCAGAACATCGTCGTCATCGATCGGCAGTGGAGCCTGGTCGGAAACCGTAACTCGTTCTCCCCCAACGATTCACCGGGCTTCCTGGTGACTATGGAGAGCGCGGCGTTCGCCGAGCAACTACTCGTCCAGGAGATGGCCGACGAACTGGCAGCACACCGGCGTTGCCGGCAATGCGACGAACCGCTTCGGGAATGCCGGGAGGCTCTGAAGGAACCGAAGCGCCGCTGGACGTGGCTGTGCCCGAACAACCACCCCACACCGTTCCCGGACGGCCAGAAGCGGACCGCGTCCCGAGCCCATCACCGTTGGGCCTCGCCCGGCTGGACCCAGTCCAGCTAGGACCCGCCTTGAGTGCGTCGGTTCACAGAATCTCTTCGCCACCTACCGGAAGAGCAAGACCCCGAGCGAGCGCATCCACCCGCTTCAGCGCATCGGGCAGCCTGAACGGGCCGGACATCTTCACCACGAGGTCCGCGGCGGCGGCAACGCTCAGCCCTGCCGCCGTGACGTACAGCGGCCGGAGCGAGTCGCCGCGCAGGACCTCGGCCGCCTGGGTAGCCCCCTGGAACTGGGTCTTCGCAACGCCGATCACCGGCAGCCCGAAGGCCTGGTGGCAGTGAAAGCCGAGCCCGGGACGACGTCCCTCCGGCTCGAGATCGACGTAACCGTCCACGATCAGCAGGGACACGCCGTCCACCTGATCGAGCACCGCGCGCAAGGCCGGCAGTTCCCGCAGGTAGAACCGCCCTGGCTGATACTCGGCCACGCTGTCGAGGTCGACCACGTGCTCGCCGACCACGGTCTCGAACCGCGCGTCCCGCGCCAGCACCACTGCCGCTCGCGCTCCCCCCGACGACGGATAGTGCACATCGGTGGCGGCAAACAAGACTGACATGAGGCCGATCCTCCCGCACCGCCTTCGCTCACCCACGGCCAGGAGCTACTCACGGATATCGGGGTAGATGTCGGGACAGGAGAGCCTCTCGGAGTATCTATTGACAATGCCCCGAAGCAGTGGTTAGTGATTTCAAGATTCTGCTCCAACGGTCGAGATTCTCAGGCAAAGTCCCGATACCTTTCTTGATCTAGCCATTGGAGGCTTGTGGATCGTGTCCGTCTCATCGCCGCTGCAGGGCCCATCCCCGGCTACTCTCCTGGCTTCGGTCCAGGCTCTGGTGCTGGCGTCAGACCTGGATGGGGCGAAGACGCACGCGGAACAGGCCGGGGCACTGGCAGAGGCAATCGGCGATCGCCTGATGCACGCCCGAGCCGTGACCGAACTATCAAGCATCCTGTACCGGCGCGACGAGACCGTCGATGCCATGACCTGGACCCTGCGGGCCATCGAATTGTGCGACGCGGTTGGCGACCTGACCAACTCGGCCAAGGCACACGCGACAGCGGCCCGCATTCTCCTGCGCGTCGGCGATATCGATGCCGCCTTGGAGGAAGGCCTGGCCGCTACGAAGGCTGCCGATACGGGCCAGGATCTGGTGGCGACAATGGCGGCGATGCAGGCGATGACCAGCGTATATCTGGCCCTGCGGCAATGGGACACGGCCCTGAAGTTCGGCGAACGCTACTGCGAGACAGCACGACTGCTGGGCGACAAGTCCTCCGAGAGTGCTGCCATCGATACCATGGGGTGCATCTACGACGGGATGCGACTCGAAGCGGAGGACAAGGGCGACCTCATCCTGGCCCGCGCCCATGCCGAGGAGTCCTTGTCACTGTCCAGAGTGGCCATGCTGATGGCCCTCCGGGCGGGCAGCCGGTACCGCGCGAACACCATCCTGGCCAATCTCGCCGAGTCGCTGTCTGACGTCGGCCGGCACCAGGAGGCCCTGGATCTGCTCGACAGTTGGCCGGCCGACGTCTCACTCGACACGACGAGCATGATCATCCACCATCGTGAAACCCGCGGCATCGTGCTCGGCCGGTTAGGTCGCCACTGCGAGGCAGCCGAGCTCTTGGCCGGTTGCCTGTCCGAAGCGTCGACTCGAGAGTCTCAGATCACCTCCTGCCGGTCGCTGGCGACGCTCCTTGAAGAGGTGGGTGACCTGCGCGGAGCGCTGGAGCACCATAAGCGGCTATTCGCCTTGCTCTCCGAACAGAGTTCCGAGAAGGCGATGCGGGCCGCCAGCGTGGCTGCCGTGCGACTGGACACTGCCAAAGCTCAGGCCCAAGCAGCTCTCTTGCAGGGCCAAGCCGCCGACTTGCAGCGCTCGAACGAGCAGCTCAACCGCCGATCCGAGGACCTGCGACAGCAAGCGCTCGAAGACTCTCTGACCGGCCTGCCCAACCGCCGCAGACTTGACCAATTGCTGTCTACCGACCTTCGAAGCTACTCAATCGTGATGGTCGATGTGGATCACTTCAAGCTCGTCAACGACGATCATTCGCACCTGGTCGGGGACGCGGTTCTGCGCGAGCTTGCCAAACTGCTGCGCGCTACCTGTCGCGACGGTGACACCGCGCTGCGCTTCGGGGGCGAGGAATTCGCGCTTCTCATGCTGGGCACCTCGGTTGAGGGCGTGCTGGCCATCGCCGAGCGGGCGCGCCAGAGCGTGCAGTCCCACAACTGGGCCGTGCTCTCCACAGGGCTGACCGTGACGGCAAGCTTCGGCATCGCCCTGGGCAGCGAAGCAGTAACCGGCACCGAACTATTGGCACTGGCCGATCGCCGGCTGCTCGCCGCCAAGAAGGACGGCCGCAACCGCGTGGTCGGCCCGCCAGTTACGGTCCCCTAGGCTACTTTTCGCTCAGCAGCCGATCGAGGTTCGCGCCGGCCTTGCGAAGCGAGGAAGAACCCAGGGTCAGGACGAGCCCGGCCACCGGACGGAGAAGCGGCGCCGGAATGATCGCCGTGGTCCAGGTGAGCCGGCACCCGCCAGGCTGCGCTTCGAAGCGATAGTCCTCGGCCAACGATCGCATCCCCGCAATGCCGCCGCCGCTGATGTAAAAAGCCCACCGCACCCCCTCTTCCCACGCCAGGACGGTCTCGCACAGCGTGCTTGAGCGGAACACCATCTCCCGTACGGAGCCGACACCATGCGGGGCGGGCGTCACGTAGTGACCGGTGTCGGCGAACCCGGGAAACCAGCGCCCCCACCCGGCCGGATCTTCAGCCAGCGCCGCGAAGACGGCCTTGGGCGGGTGCGCGAAATCGAGTTGGACTGCCTTCTTGACGGGAGCCGTCTCGAAGAAGTCCAGCCCTAGTTGTGGTGAGGTCTCGGCCATGTGGCCAAAGCTACGCGATGTCACGATCACGCTCTTGGGCCGCGTCCGGTGACTGGGACAGGGCCTGCGCTCTTGCCCCCGACTACCCTCGCTTGGTCGGCCGAAACAGGCTGCTCAGTCAGGGGTACCGGATGGCGGCGAGTGATTTCCATCGGAAGTCGCAGCCTAGCCTAGAGATTGATGAGTCACCATCGCTCGCCGGTGAGGTCGATCCGGCTACCTCGGGGCGGCCGAATGGTTTTCAGATCTGATCACTTTGGTCATGGCCCGATTGGCCATCTCAATTAATTGCTGAGCGCGATGTAGTCTCACTCTGCGTCAATGATCGATACGTCAATCAGGGGGTTACCGTGTTGTTCAGATCTCGCATTCGCTGGTGTGTCGCAGCAGTTCTCATAGGTGTCGTTGGCTCCTTGGCAGCGCCGGGAGCGGCCTCCGCCGACTCTGGGTCGAAGGGGCCAGATCGGCAGTCCATTCAGAAGGTGGCGCCGACCAAGGTGGCCGCGCTGTCAAACTACGTTGTCAGAAACGTTGCCACCGGCCGGTATCTGGACAGTAACTATGCGGGCAACGTTTACACCCTGCCGTTCAACGGCGGGAACTATCAGCAGTGGATTCGCGTCGGCTATACCCTGCACAACAATCAGACCGGCCGTTGTCTTGACAGCAACTACGCCGGCAGCGTCTACACCCTGGGCTGCAACGGTGGGAACTACCAGAACTGGTACCTCTACTCCGACTACACCGTCCGCGATGCCCAGACCGGACGATGCCTCGACAGCAACTTCGCCGGGAACGTCTACACCTTGCCCTGCAACGGTGGGAACTACCAGAAGTGGTACTTCTACTCCTACTGATCGGCGGCGAGAGCGCTCGATCTTGTGAGCCGGCACGGCGAAGCCCTCAGGACAATGCCCTGAGGGCTTCGCCCGTTTGTGACCAGAGCGATGCCTGGTCCAGGCGCCTCAGCAGGAGGCAGCATTTGCCTTGTCGGAAAGCCGTTGCGCTTGGCTGACGAGAGAAGCCATCTCTTGCGCGGCGCGGTCCGATGCGGACCGCCACTCGATCGCCGTCGTTCCGGCCCGATCAATCAACGACTGGACTGCGGTGGAGCCGGACTTGGGCGACTGACCGCTGTGCTCGGAAAGGGACTGCAGATTGGTTGCGGCCAGCAAGAGCTCATGTCGAGCTTCCGTCAGAGTCTCGACCGCATCCGTGGTCACCCGTACGTCGTCCTCCAGGAATGATGCATCGTTAGCAACGTTACCGAAAGCCTCTTCGGCCTGGCTGGCGAATTCACACGCCACGAAGCCGCGGTTGTGCCGTGCCGCCTCCTTGACCGCCACTTTCACCTTCACCAGGTTGGCTCGGGCAGCCGAGAGATCGGCGGAAAGCGCAGCTAGCTCGGCTGGGGTGTTCAGCGCAGCCAGTACCTCTTCACGGGAAACTGAAAGGTCGCTGACGGCATTATCGAACTCTCGCCGAGCCACAACCTCGGCCGCTTTCTCCGCCGCATCATCTCCCGCTACGGCAGCAGCGCGCGCGGCATCCTTTCTAGCCTTGACGACTTCTGCTTCCATGACTGAAACGTCGGCGTTGAAGCTCGCTGCCGAAGCCTGATCAAGGGTGACGGGATCTCGGCCAACGCCATCGGGGAAGCTCACGCGGAGCTTGCCATTGTCCAACGTGGCGGTCCAGTCCTCGATCTTGCCGATCTCCAGCTGAATCTGGAGGGTGATCCGGTCCGAGTCAAGCTTTCCGGTGAAGGCAAGAATCGATTGGTTAACCTCAGCTCCGCTGAGCCCGGCTGCCTTGTCCGCAATCTGAACAGAACCAGACAAGACACCCTTGCCGTCATCCTGCCACTGGATGAGCAGGGCTGAGGAGCTGTCACGGCCGGCATAAACCGCGGGGCCGTCGTTACTCCCCGTGCATCCGGCCACGGCCAAACACAACACAAAGACCATGAAGATGGCAGACACGCCAGCGCTGCGCGCCGGTCGGTGCCGCCTCCCCAGGACTCTCGAACGCGCTGCTAGCCAGCGGGTTTCGGCGAACTGCACGCTTTGCCCTACTTCAGGTGTCGGACCGTTGGTTAAACTGTAAAGAAGCTAGCGCACGATCCTGAGAGCGAACTCTTGGGCCCTGCCGGGTGGATATTTGACCGAGCGGCGCGGAGCTCGGCAGAGATCCACAGACAGGATTCTCAACCCTTGCACATCCTCGTCTGCACATCCTCGTCGCTCAGGATGCGCTACGACAGAGCGGCAGGGCGACACACAGCGAGTCAACAGGTTGACGGGCCGGCTGGACAGCCTGGATTAGCCGATTCGGCAGCGAGGGCAAAGCAGTGATGGCGGCCACCCTTACGGGTGGCCGCCATCCTGAAATGATGTCCGGCGACGTCCTACTCTCCCACACCGTAACCAGTGCAGTACCATCGGCGCAGTCAGGCTTAGCTTCCGGGTTCGGAAT
>DATINJ010000377.1:0-45238 GCA_035474375.1 Kineosporiaceae bacterium
GGACGGAGAGCTGGGGATGGACGAGGGGACGAACAGAGGGACGGAAAGGCAGATGGGGACGGGCGGGACGGCGGGGACGGGCGGGGAGACGGCGATGGACGAGAGGACGGGGACGGCGGGAACGATCCGGATCTGATCCAAAAGATCGTCGGGGGAAGGGATTCCGCGGTCCGGGCCGATCCGCTGGCGATGCTGGCGGCGGCGGCCGGTTACGACGATCCGGAACGCTGGTGGGACGACGTGATCGAGTCCCGGGTTACCCAGCCGGGTGCGGGAGAGCCGGGCGCCTCGGTGGAGAGCAGCGTGTTCGCGGCGATCACCGAGGCGATGGCGGAGCTGAGGTCGATCACCCCGTTGCCGCCACCGGCCGAGCAGCAACGGGAGGCTCGCCGGGAGGCCTATATGCGTACTCAGTTGCGCGCGACCCTGACCGGCGGAGCCCGCAATGTCGTTGTGGTGTGCGGTGCTTGGCATGCGCCGGCGCTGACCGGGAAGCTGCCGAGTGCTGCCGCGGATGCCCGGGTGCTCAAAGGCACCCCGAAACGGAAGGTGGCGCTCACCTGGGTGCCCTGGACGCATTCGCGGCTGTCCGTTGCCTCCGGATACGGCGCCGGGGTCACCTCGCCGGGCTGGTACCACCACCTGTTCAGCCATCCCGACCTGACCGTCACCCGCTGGCTGACCAAGGTGGCCCGGGTACTTCGCGCGGAAGATCTGCCGGTCTCCAGCGCCCACGTGATCGAGGCGGTCCGGCTGGCGGACGCCCTGGCCACCCTGCGGGGGCGGCAGCTGCCCGGTCTGGACGAGGTGACCGAGGCGACCCGGGCCGTGCTGGTCGATGGTGACGAGCTGGCACTCTCGCTGGTCACCTCGCGACTGGTGGTCGGGGAGGCGCTCGGTGCGGTGCCGGAGGGGACGCCGACCGTGCCGCTGGAGGCGGACCTGCGAGCGCAGGCCAAGACCTTGCGGCTGAAGTTCGAGGCCCTGGATCGGAGCCTGGACCTGGACCTGAGGCGGGACAGCGACCTGTCCCGGTCGCAGCTGTTGCACCGGCTCACCCTGCTGGACGTGCCGTGGGGGATTCCGGCGGAGAGCGCGGTACGAGCGACCGGAACGTTCCGGGAGACCTGGCGGCTGGCCTGGAAACCCGAACTGTCGGTCAGCGTCATCGAGGCGGCGATGTGGGGGACAACGGTCGAGGCGGCGGCCGTCGCTCGGCTACGCGATCTGGCCGGCCGGGGTCGGCTCGCCGTGGACGCGTCGAAGGCGGCGACCTTGCCGGAGTTGACTGCGGCGGTGGAGGTTTGCCTGCTGGCCGAGCTACCGGCCGCGCTGCCGGATCTGCTGGCGGCGCTGGATGCCCGGGCTGCGGTCGACCTCGATCTGGAACACCTGATCGGCGCCCTGCCGGCCTTGGTCCGTGCTCTGCGGTACGGCGATGTGCGGGGCACCGACACCAGCGCGCTCGGTCAGGTCGCGGACGCCGTCCTGATCCGGATCTGCGTCGGCCTACCGCAAGCGGTGACCAGCCTGGACGACACCGGCTCGGCCACCCTGCGCGCCGGCATCGACGCGGTCCACGCCGCGGTGGCGCTGCTCGACGACCCGGCCGGTCGGGAGCGGTGGCTGGCAGCCTTGGCTCGGGTGATCGATCGTTCCGATGTGCACGGGCTGCTGATCGGTCGCTTGGTGCGAATCCTTCGGGACGCCGGGCGGATCGATCCGGCCGAGGCTGCGGTCCGGCTGTCGCGGGCGCTCTCGGTCGGCTCCCCGGCCACGGCGAAAGCGGCCTGGGTGGACGGGTTCTTCTCCGGCGGTGGGCTGCTCCTGGTGCACGACCGCGAGCTGCTCGGGTTGCTCGATGACTGGATTGTGACCCTGGGCGAACAAGAGTTCATCGATGTGCTGCCGTTGCTGCGGCGCACTTTCGGCCAGTTCGCCAGCAGCGAGCGCCGAAGTATCGGTGAACGGGTCCGGCACGGCCAAGCCCGCGCCGGGGCCGCCGGGGACGAACTCGACCACGATCGAGCGGTTCGCGTGATGGCAACTGTAGCAATGCTTTTGGGAGTCAACGGTGACTGACGGCGAGCTCGAGGAGCGGCATCGGCGGTGGCGGTTGGTCCTCGGCGGCGAGGCCGATCAGGCCCTCGGCAGCGCCCTGGCCGGTGACGACGCGGCGATGGACGGCGCGCTGGCCGCGCTGTACGACAGCCCGGACGGGCGCGGTGGCGGCGAACCGGTGGATGGCCGCAAGCGATCCGCCGGGCTCGGGGCCTCCGCGCCACGGGTGGCCCGTTGGCTGGGGGACATCCGGACCTACTTCCCCTCGACCGTCGTCCAGGTGATGCAGCGGGACGCGATCGAGCGCCTGAACCTGACCTCGCTGTTGCTCGAGCCGGAGTTGCTGGAGTCGCTGGAGCCGGACGTGCATCTGGTCGGCACGTTGCTCAGCCTGAACCGGGTGATGCCGGAGACGACGAAGTCGACCGCGCGAACTGTGGTCGCCGCGGTGGTGGCACAGATCGAGCGGCGGATCGCGAATGCCACCCGGTCTGCGGTGTCCGGGGCGCTGAACCGGGCCGCGCGCACTCGCCGTCCCAAACCTCGCGATATCGACTGGAATCGGACGATCGCCGCTAACCTCGCGCACTACCTGCCGGAGCATCGAACGGTGGTGCCGGAGCGGTTGGTCGGTTACGGCCGGCGGCAGCAGGCGATCGAGCGGGACGTCGTGTTGGCGATCGATCAGTCCGGCTCGATGGCGGCTTCGGTGGTCTACGCGTCGGTGTTCGGTGCCGTGCTGGCCTCGATGAGCGCGCTCCGGACGTCGTTGGTGGTTTTCGACACCGCCGTCGTGGATCTCACCGACCGCTTGGACGACCCGGTCGATCTGCTGTTCGGCACCCAGTTGGGTGGTGGCACCGACATCAACCGGGCGATCGCGTACTGCCAGACCTTGATCACCCGGCCGCAGGACTCGGTCTTCGTGCTGATTTCCGATCTGTTCGAAGGCGGGATCCGGGATCAGATGCTGGCCCGGATCGTGTCGATGCGGGCGGCGGGGGTGCAGGTGGTGGTGCTGCTGGCGCTGTCCGACGAGGGTGCACCGGCGTTCGATCAGGAGAACGCCGGGGCACTCGCGGCGCTCGGGGTGCCAGCGTTCGCCTGCACCCCGGACGCCTTCCCGGAGTTACTGGCGGTGGCCCTTGCGCGGGGTGACGTTACTGCGTGGATCTCTCGTAACCAGGCGGATAGGCAGGCGGATCGCCGCTAGATGGTGAGTGTGACGAAAAAATACTCAGAATGCCGCTAATAGTTATCTGCTACCGGTTGCGCTGGTCCGTCCGATGTGGGCTGATGTGGAGGCTTCATTTAGAGCACTTCCATCACCAGGCGGAGGGATTTCCCGCGTGCGTCCTCTTTCTCATTTGCCTCGGTCGGCGGCTGTCGCCGTCGCCCTGGCTGGTTCCCTGGGGCTGGCGGCGACCGGTTCGATCGTGGCGTCGTCCGCTTCAGCGGCTGACGCCGGCCGAATCGCCGTACCGAACGCCCAGCCGGCTCTGTCAGGCGCCACCGCTACCGGCGCAGCCGGGAGCGGCAAGCAGATCGACATCAAGCTCTACCTGGCCGACCAGAACGCCGCCGAATTGGACCGTCTGGTGCAGGCGGTCAGCACCCCGGGGACGGCGCAGTACGGCAAGTACCTGACGCCCGCACAGTTCCGCGCCCGGTTCGCGCCGAGTGCGGCGACCGTCGACTCGGTCCAGAGCTTCCTCACCGATGCCGGCTTGGCCGTCACCGGGGTCGCCGGAAACCGGTCCTATGTCCAGGCCCGGGGCACCGTGGCGAAGGTGCAGACGGCTTTCGGTACCTCGCTCAAGCAGTACACCCTGCAGGGCCAGTCGATCCGGGCGGCAGCTACGGCGCCGACCGTGCCGGCCGCTCTCAAGGGCAAGGTGATCGCCCTGTCCGGGCTCGCCAGCATCAGCCAGTTGATGGTGCCGTCTCATGAGGACGGCGCGAAGGTCCAGGGCAGCACCGCGGCTCGGACCACGGTGGCGGCGAAGTCCTCGGCTTCCGCACCCCCGCCGGACGCTTTCGTCAACGCTCGCCCGTGCTCCAGCTACTTCGGGCAGAAGATCGCGAAGAGCAAGCCGAAGGCCTATGGCAAGCGCCAGCCGTATGCCCCGTGCGGGTACACCCCCAAGCAGTTGCAGGGTGCTTACGACCTGAAGTCGACCCTGGCCAAGGGACTTGACGGCCGTGGTGTCACGGTGGCGATCACCGACGCGTACGCCGCGCCGACGATCCTTGCCGATGCCAACAAGTACGCCACCAGGCACGGTCAGAAAGCCTTCCGTAAGGGTCAGTTCACCCAGGTGCTGCCGGACGCCTTCCGGTACGGCTACGACGACACGGTGAACGGCGACCTGTGCGGTGAGCAGGGCTGGTATGGCGAGGAGACGCTCGACGTCGAAGCCGTGCACGCGGTCGCGCCCGGCGCGAACATCACGTACGTCGCCTCGCCGTCCTGCGACAACCAGGACTTCGCGGACACCCTGAACAAGGTCGTCGACGGGCATCTTGCCGACATCGTCACCAACTCCTGGGGCGGCACCGACGAGAGCAACGGTTCGCCGGAACTCGACCAGGTTTACGAGCAGATCTTCTCCCAGGCTGCGGCGCAGGGCATCGGGTTCTACTTCTCCTCCGGTGACTCCGGTGACGGCTCCAGTGCGGGCGACCCCACGGCGACCCCGCCGATCCCGCCGAACGGTCCGACCACTCAGGCTCCGGCCAACAGCCCGCTGGTGACGGCGGTCGGTGGCACCTCGCTGGCGGTCGGCAAGAAGAGCCAGCGACTGTACGAAACCGGTTGGAGCACTTCCCGTTCCGCTCTGACCAAGAAGAAGTGGGACCCGAAGCCGCCGGGTACCTACCAGTACGGCGGGGGTGGCGGCACCAGCCGGGTGTTCGAGCAGCCGTGGTACCAGGCGGGCGTCGTCCCGAGCAGCTTGTCCAAGCGGTACAGCCCGACGAAGGCCCGCGTGGTTCCGGACATCTCCGCGCTGGGTGACCCGAACACCGGGTTCCTGGTCGGCGAGACCCAGACCTTCCCGAACGGGAAGGCCAAGTACAGCGAGTACCGCATCGGCGGAACCTCGCTGGCCAGCCCGCTTTTCGCCGGCATCATGGCGATCGCGGACCAGGCGGCCCGTAAGCCTCACGGCTTCGCCAACCCGGCGCTGTACAAGCTGTACAGCACGAAGGCGCTGTACGACCCGAAGTCGGTGTCCAACCGCGGCGTGGTCCGGGTGGACTACGCGAACGGGGTAGACGCCTCCGACGGGTTGCTGACCTCGCTGCGCAGCATCGATGTCTCGAAGGGCACCATCCTTCGGACCCGCAAGGGGTACGACGACATCACCGGTATCGGCTCGCCGATCGGATCGAAGTTCGTCAGTAGCTTGAAGTAGCCCGACCGAAGTAATCGCGGCGCAGCCGGCGATCCCAGTTCTGGGGTCGCCGGCTGCGCTGGTTTGCGGTACTTGCTGACCTTGGTGACCAATACGCCCGGCTTCAAAACCGTGGCGATCATGCACAGTTGCCCCTCCATGGACCGTGATCATGCACAGTTGCCCCTCTATGGACCGTGATCATGCACAGTTGCCCCTCTATGGGCCGTGATCATGCACGGTTGCCCGCCTTGAGGTCGAACCGAAGTTGGGCCATTTGAACACGCACAAGGACGACCGCCGTCGCGCCCACCTGAGCCCTTCGTCTCGATCTGCGTGTTCAAACGGCCCCACTGCCGGAGCGAACCGGACTTTGCAAAAGCCTCTGCCCCTTGACTAGGTCGGCGGTGCGCTGTTTCCCGGCGCTCGCTGGCTGTTGGTCGGTTGTACATCTGATGGCGGCGCGCTGCTCCGAGTCAGCGTGCTTGGCTGTTCGAATGCCACAGACTTGGGGTCGAACAGCAACGAAGCGGGCTCTCAAGCCGGTGATCTTCCATCTGGATCAGCACATTGAGCGGCTGTCCCGGATTCAGGCCCGACAGACCCACAGCGACACCCGGGTCGACGTCCGGGCGTTGCGGGCTGAGGTCGCCGAACTGCGTACCGAGCTGGCCAAATCACACGAGCAGTTCGGGTCGCTGAGTTACTCCGTGGAGCTGCTACTCGGTTCTACCGGTCGGGCCAAGAGCCGGGTCGTCGATGAGGCGCTGATCACGCAGCTGGCCGGCCAGGTGCAGGAGGCAACCGGCCTGGGCGACGCGCGGGCCAGCGTGGTGCAGGCTTACCGGCTGCTGTTCGAATTGGAGCTGCGCGGGGTCGGCCGGATCGCCGGCGGTGTGAAGAATGTGCTTGGAAAACTGACCACCACGCCGCTGTTGGAGCCGCCGAACGGGGAGATCCTGGAAATCGGCACGCTGTACGGGATCTTCGCCGGTGGGATGGCCCGGCAGCTCGATCGGATCGGACTGGACCACCAGATCACCATCGTCGATCCGTTCACCGGCGGCCAGTTACAGCGGGGCAAGGTCCGATCGGACGCCTCCGGCTCGCCGGTCACCGAGACGGTGGCGCGGGCCAATGTGCGGTTGGCCGGAATCAGCAACGATCGGCTGCGGGTGGTGCAGGGTTACTCCGAGGATCCGGCGATCCAGGAGTCCATCGCGGACCGGCAGTACGGCGTGATGATCATTGACGGTGACCATTCCGCCGAGGGGGTCGGCGTCGATCTGAGGTTGGCCGAGAAGGTGGTGGCTCCGGGGGCGATCGTGGTGATCGACGACTACGGCGACAACAAGTGGGCCGGCGTGAAGCTGGCCACGACAGCCCATCTGGCCGGTGAGACCCGGTTCGAACTGGTCGGCGTCGTCGCCACCAGCGCCTTCCTGCGCGCCCGCTAGTCGGTGCCGGACTCCATCGCGGCCCGGTCGAGCAGGTCCTCGCCATCGGTGCCGGGGTGGACCAGATCGGCGTTCTCGGTGATCTCGTCCGAGCCGCCCGGCTCCAGTTCACCGACGTAGCGGGCCTGGCCCTCCAGCTGGCCGAGCCCGGCGTACAGCTCCAGCTTCTGCCGGGAGTCGGCGATGTCCAGGTTGCGCATCGTCAGCTGGCCGATCCGGTCCACCGGGCCGAAAGCGGCGTCCTCGGTACGTTCCATGCTCAGCCGGTCCGGGTGGTAGCTCAGGTGCGGGCCGCGGGTGTTCACGATCGTATAGTCCTCGCCGCGCCGCAGCCGGACCGTCACCTCACCGGTCACCGCACGTGCGACCCAGCGGGTCAGGCTGTCTTGCAGCATCAGCGACTGCGGGTCCAGCCAGCGGCCTTCGTACAGCAGCCGACCCAGCTGGCGACCCTGCGTGTGGTAGCTGGCCACGGTGTCTTCGTTGTGGATCGCGTTCAGCAGCCGTTCGTAGGTGATGAACAGCAACGCCATCCCGGGCGCCTCGTAGATCCCGCGGCTCTTCGCCTCGATGATCCGGTTCTCGATCTGGTCGGACATGCCCAGCCCGTGCCGACCGCCGATCGTGTTCGCGGCCATCACCAGATCCACGGCGGTGGCGAACCGCTCGCCGTTGATCGCCACCGGGCGACCTTCCTCGAAGGTCAGGGTGACGTCTTCGGTCTCGATCGCGACCGTCGGATCCCAGAACCGGACACCCATGATCGGCTCGACGATCTCCAGCGAGACGTCAAGGTGCTCCAGTTGCTTCGCCTCATGGGTGGCGCCCCAAATGTTCGCGTCGGTGGAGTACGCCTTCTCCACGCTGTCGCGGTAGGGCAGCTGCTGCTCGAGCAGCCACTCCGACATTTCCTTGCGGCCGCCCAGCTCACCGACGAAGTCGGCGTCCAACCAGGGCTTGTAGATCCGCAGCTGGGGGTTGGCGAGCAGGCCGTAGCGGTAGAACCGCTCGATGTCGTTGCCCTTGTAGGTCGAGCCGTCGCCCCAGATCGAGACGCCGTCCTCGCGCATCGCGTTCACCAGCATGGTGCCGGTGACCGCCCGGCCCAGCGGGGTGGTGTTGAAGTAGACCCGGCTACCGGTGCGGACATGGAAGGCACCACACATCAGGGCGACCAGGCCGGCCTCGACCAGCCACTCCCGGCAGTCCACCAGGCGGGCGATCTCCGCGCCGTACTGCTTGGCTCGGCCCGGAAGGGAGTCCATGTCGTCCTCGTCGTACTGACCGAGGTCAGCACTGTACGTACAGGGGACGGCGCCATGATGGCGCATCCAGGCCACCGCGACCGAGGTGTCCAGACCGCCAGAAAAGGCGATGCCGACACGTTCACCGACGGGGAGGCTTGTCAATACCTTGGACACGCAGGTCAGCCTAGCTGCTGCAGCATGGTCGACAGGACGGCGCCGAGTGGGGCGTCCACCCGGACCGAGCAGTACCCATCGCCCCGGGTCGGACCCTGATTGACGATCGCGACCGGGATGCCCCTTTTGGCCGCCCGGAGGACGAATCGGAAGCCGGACATCACCTTCAGCGAGGAGCCCAGGACGAGTAGGGAATCGGCCCGGTCGACGAGATCGAAGCAGTGCTCGACCCGGTCGCGGGGCACCGTCTCGCCGAAGAACACGACGTCCGGTTTCAGCGGGCCGCCGCCGCAGGACTCGCAGTCGACCATGACAAAGCCGGCCAGCGCGTCGTCGGAGAGTTCGGCGTCGCCGTCCGGGTTGATCCGGGATCCGGCGGCGGCGAAGGTCGGGTTCGCCGCCCGCAGGTCCCGATCCAGCTGGGCCCGGTCGACGACGTGGTCACAATTGCGACAGATCACCCGGTCGAGCCCGCCGTGTAGCTCGATCACTCCGGTGGCTCCGGCGGCCTGGTGCAACCCGTCGACATTCTGGGTGACGATCCCGGAGATCAGCCCGGCCTGCTGCAGGGCAGCCACGCCGTGATGGCCGGCGTTCGGGCGAGCCCCGGCCATCTGCCGCCAACCGAGGTAGCTGCGCGCCCAGTACCGGTGCCGAGCCGCTGGATCGTCGGTGAACGCCTGGTAGGTCATCGGCACGTGCTTGCGCAGCGCCCCGGACGGGCCCCGATAGTCCGGAATGCCAGATTCGGTGGACAGGCCGGCGCCGCTCAGCACCACCACGCCGCCGCGCGCGATCAGATCAGCCAGCGCCTGGGTGGGGGAAGCTGTCGGGGAAACCGTCGGGGAAACAACGTCCATCGGGCCATTGTCATATGCCGGTCAAGGGCGTGAACTCGAGCCCGGAACACCACCTCGGGCCGGGTGGCGATTAGCCGCTGTGAGATGATTGACCCGATGCTTCCCCCCGATAATCACGTTCACACCGAGTGGTCCTGGGACACTTCCAGTTCCGCATCCATGATCGAAGCTTGCCGCCGGGCCGTCGACATCGGTCTGCCCGCCGTCGCTTTCACCGAACACGTCGACTTCACGGTCTGGGGCGCCGAAGATCGCCTGCCGTCCGGCATGCCGGAAATCGCCGCCCGGCAATGGGTCGCCCCGCTCGACGTCGCCGGATATCAGGCCAGCCTGGAGCGGTGCCGGGGAATGTTCCCCGACTTGCGGATCCGCTCCGGGATCGAGACGGGGGAGCCGCACTACTTTGTCGGCAGCGTGGCGGCTGTGCTTCGTAGTGGCGCCTTCGAGCGGATCCTCGGCTCACTGCACTCGATCGTCCACGAGGGTCGGCTGATCGCCGCCGACCGGCTGTTCGCCACCCATCCGCCGGAGGACATCATGCGCCGGTATTTCGGCGAGATGCTGGAGCTGGTGAAGGGCTCGGACGTCTTCCAGGTGCTGGCGCACTGCGACTTCCCGCGCCGGTACTGGCCACACGAGGCTCGGCCGTACGCGGAGACGGACTATGAAGAGGAGTACCGCAGCGTTTTCCGTGCGCTGGCCACCAGCGGCCGAGCGCTGGAGATCAACACTCGTAGCCCGCTCTGGTCGGTCAAGCTGATGCGCTGGTGGTACGAGGAAGGCGGGGAGGCAGTCTCTTTCGGCAGCGATGCGCACACTCCGGAAAGGGTCGCTGCCCGTTTCGATCTAGCCGTCGACATCGTCGAAGCGGCCGGGTTCCGCCCGGGCAATGACCCGTTCGACTTCTGGCGCCGCTGAGCCCCACCCCTGCCGTGATCAGGTCTCGGTAGAACACCTTGCCGTGATCATGCAGGGTTGCCCGCTTCGGGCCCGCTTCGTGCCCGCTTCGTGCCCGCTTCGTGCCCGCTTCGGGCCGGCTGCGAGCGGGCAAGCGTGCATGATCACGCCTTGGTAGAACACCTTGCCGTGATCATGCAAGGTTGCCCGCTTCGGGCCGGCTGCGAGCGGGCTGCGAGCGCGCTGCGAGCGGGCAAGCGTGCATGATCACGGATGATGAGGGCCAGCTCGGGACGGCGAGCGAATTCGCCAACAGGGTTTGATTGCCGGCAAGGAGTGATCGCGGGGTCAGGCGCGGACTCGGCTGTTGGTCGGGTCGTACAGGACGTCGTCGGCCACCACACCGCTGACCCAGGTGCCGAAAAGATCTACCTCGATCGGGGTTCCGGGCTTGGCGTCGGCGATCGGTAGGTAGGCGTAGGCGATCGAGGCGCCGACCGTGTAGCCATAGCCGGCCGAGGTGATTCGCCCGACCACCCGACCGTCGGCAACCCGGACCGGCTCGCTGCCGATCGCCACCGCCTGCGGATCGGTGAGGGTCAGACACGCCAGCCGGCGGGTCGGCCCACCCGCCGCGCGAGCCGCCAGCAGCGCCTCCGCGCCGAGGAAACCACCCGGCTTGCCCGGCTTCACGCAGAACGACAGCCCGGCCTCGTCGGGGGTCGTCTCGCCGGTGAGGTCGGCAGCCCAGACCCGGTACCCCTTCTCCAGCCGCAGCGAATCGATCGCCCGGTAGCCGGCGGCCAGCATTCCGTGCGGAACACCGGCCGCCCACAACAGGTTCCACAGGGTGGCGCCGTACTCGGTGGAGGCATAGATCTCCCAGCCGAATTCACCGACGAAGGTCAGCCGGGCGATCCGGACCGGAACATCACCGATCGTCGTCCACTGCGAGGTCATGAACGGTAGCCCGGCATTGGACAGGTCCACCGGGGTCAACGGCCCGAGGATGTCCCGGGCCCGGGGACCGAACAGGCCGAAGCACACGTACTGGCCGGTGACGTCGGTGATTCGGACGTCAGCCGCTCGGGCCTGGGCCTGCCGGCGCAGCCACGACATCTCGTGCAAGCCAAAGGCGGTGCCGGTGACCAGCAAGAACTCGTCGAACCCGAGCCGAGCGACAGTGACGTCGGCTTCGATCCCGCCGCTGGCGGTGAGCAACTGGGTGTACGTGACGCCACCGATCGCCCGGGCCACCCGGTTGTCGCAGACCCATTCCAGCAGGTCGGCGGCGTCCGGTCCGGTGATCGAGATCTTGGCGAAAGAGGTCTCATCGAACAGCGCGGCTCGCTCCCGGGTGGCCCGGTGCTCGGCGACGATCGCCGATGACCAGCTGCGCCCGGCCCAACCGGCCGGCCGCAGCGATTCCAGATCAGCACTCTCGTTCGAGCGGTACCAGTTCACCCGCTCCCAGCCCGCCTTCTCCCCGAACTCGGCGCCGTGCTCGGCATGCCAACCGTAGGCAGGTGAAGTGCGCAGCGGTCGGCCCGTCGTCCGTTCGCGGTTCGGGTAGGCGACGTCGTAGTAGGTGGAATAGGACTCGACCGCTCGGGCCAGGGCGAAGGACGGCGAGTCGTAGGCCGCGCCGAACCGGCGAAGGTCCATGTGCCAGACGTCCAGGCCCGGGTCGCCGGAAACGATCCACTCGGCCATCACCTTGCCGATGCCACCGGCTCCGGCGATCCCGTGGGCACAGAACCCGGCCGCCACGAAGAACCCGCCGACCTCGCTCTCGCCGAGGCAGAACTCGTTGTCCGGGGTGAACGCCTCCGGGCCGTTCACCAGGGTGCGGATCCCGACTTCGGTGGTGATCGGCACCCGGATCCGCGAGTTCTCCGCGATCGACTCGAACCGTGGCCAGTCCGGGGGCAGCAACCGGCCGTTGAAGTCGGCCGGGACGGCGTCCACCCGGGACGCCGAGACCGACCAGGGCGCCGGATCCCGTTCGTACCCACCCATCAGCAGCCCGTCGACCTCCTGCCGCCAGTAGACCAGGTTGTCGGGGTCACGCAGGGTCGGCAACGGCTGCTCGGTTCGCTCCCGGAAGCCCTCGGTGACCAGGTACTGGTGGGCGATCGGAATGATCGGTACTCGGACGCCGACCATCCGGGCGATCTCGGCGGCGAACATCCCGCCGCAATCGACCACGATCTCGCAGGCGATCTCGCCGCGATCCGTCCTGACCTTCGAAACACGTTGCTGTCCATGCATTGTAGGCGTCGTCTCGAGTGCCGTCACGGTGGTCCGGGTATGGACGCGAACCCCACCCGCCCGCGCGCCGTGGATCAGCGACAGGCACAGCTGAGAGGGGTCGACATACCCGTCGGCAGGCAACCAGGCCGCCCCCAGCACGCCGCCGGTGTCCATCAGCGGGAACAGCCGATGAGCTTCCTCGGCGGAGATGAGATCGAGGTCCAGCCCGCTGGTCCGGGCCCAGCTGGCCTGTCGGCGGATCTCCGCCAAGCGCTCCGGCGACGAGGCGAGTTTCAGCCCACCGCTCGGGATCCAGCCCGGCGGGTGCTCGGTCAGCTGCAGCTTCGCGTACAGCTCGGCCGAGTAGCGGTTCATCCGGGTGAGCGTCGGGTCGGCCCGCAGGATCCCGACCAGCCCGGCCGAGTGGAACGTCGACCCACTGGTCAGGTCCGCCCGCTCGAGCAGGACGACGTCGCGCTCGCCGAGTTCGGCGAGGTGATAGGCGACGCTGGCGCCGCCGACCCCGCCACCGATCACCACGATTCGGGCAGCGGCCGGCAGCTCGCTCTTTCCCAGCACCTCAGGGTCAGCCATGCGGGCACAGTAACGAGCCGGTCAACCATCGGATCCGTTGTCATCGGACTGTGACGCTGACGGGCTGGTGACTGAAACCTTCTTAAACCAAGGTATCCGTGGGTCTAGAGCCGAGAGCAGGTTCGGTCTTACTATCCGCACACAGATGATTGGCAGGAGGTGACCGCAGTGGCACGGACAGCAAGCGCGCTGCGGGACGCCGACGTCGCGGCGATTCTGGACGAGGTGCCCTGTTTGCGTGGTGAGGGCGGCCGAACGGTGGAGCGGATCGCCGGGGGATTGACCAATCTGAACGTCAAAGTGACCTTCGGTGACCAATCTCAGCGCACAGTGATCGCCCGAATCGCCACCGAGGACAGCGCCTTGCTGGCCATCGACCGCGCCGCCGAGCATCTGAACAGCCTGGCTGCGGCCGAGGCCGGGGTGGCGCCGGCCGTCGTCTGTCGCTCGGCCGAAGCCGGCGTGCTAGTCGTCGAGTGGGTGCCCGGCCGGACGTTCTCGGTGGCCGACATCCGGGACGACGCCAACCTGCCGCGGATCGCGGCGGCCTGCCGGCGGCTGCACGACGGCCCGCGGTTCGTGGGCGATTTCGACATGTTTCAGCTCCAGCGGCGATACCTGCAGATCGTCACCGAGCGCGGGTTCCGGCTACCGATCGGCTATCTCGATCTGCTGCCCGTGTTCGAGTCGATCGGCAGGGCGCTCGCGGTGCACGCCCCGGCGACCGTGCCCTGTCACAACGACCTGCTGGCGGAGAATCTGATCGACGACGGTTCGCGGCTCTGGTTGATCGATTTCGAGTACGCCGGAAACAACGATGCCGGTTTCGAGTTGGGCAACCTGGCCAGCGAATCCGGGCTCGCGGTCGGTCAGTTGACTGAACTGGTCCGGCTCTACCGCGGTCGGCCGGACCGGATGCTGGTGGCCCGGGCGCGACTGCTCGGCCTGGCTTCGAAGTACGGCTGGACGCTCTGGGCCTCGATTCAGGACGGCGTGAGCACGGTCGACTTCGATTTCTGGACGTGGGGGATGGAGAAATACGAGCGGGCGGTCGAGGAGTTCGCGAGTTCGGACTTCGACCGTCTGCTGGAGGAGGTCACCGCGGACACTTGACCTCCGTCCCCGACTTTTATCGCATGGTCCCGTAGTCCCCTGTTTCGGAGGAACACCGATGTCCGACACCCCGCTCAGCGCCGACGAGCGCCAGCTCGCCGAACTCGGCTACTCGCAGGAGCTGCACCGCTCCTGGTCCGGCTTCTCGAATTTCGCCATCTCGTTCTCGATCATCTCGATTCTGGCGGGCTGCTTCACCACGTTCGGCCAGGCCTGGAACAACGGCGGGCCGGTGGCGATCTCGATCGGCTGGCCGGTCATTTCGCTGTTCATCCTGGTGATCGGGCTGTGCATGTCCGAACTGGTCTCGGCCTACCCGACGTCCGGTGGAATCTACTGGTGGGCCAGCAAACTCGGTGGTGTGAAGGCCGGTTACTACACCGGCTGGCTGAACCTGTCCGGGTTGGTGGCGATCCTGGCCTCGGTGGCCTACGGCGCGGCGATCTACCTGAACACCTTCATCGACCTGTTCTCCGACGGGTATGCCGGCAGCTTCCTCGGCGGCAATTACCTGTACCAGCAGTTCTTCTGGTTCGCGGTGCTGATGGCGGTGATCACCGCGGTGAACATCTTCAGCTCGCACCTGCTGGCGGTGATCAACAATGTCTCGGTGTGGTGGCACGTCTTCGGCGCGGCGATCGTCGTCCTGGTGCTGATTTTCGGCCCGGAGACCCACCAGAGCGTGTCGTTCGTCTTCACCGAGCGGATCAACAACTCCGGCTTCGGTGACGGTTCGACCTTCTGGCTCTACGTGCTGCCGCTGGGCTTCCTGCTCACCCAGTACACGATCACCGGCTACGACGCCTCGGCGCACCTGTCGGAGGAAACCCAGGGGGCGGCGAACAGCGCGGCCAAGGGGATCTGGCAGTCCATCCTGTACTCCGCGATCGGCGGCTGGATCCTGCTGCTGGCCTTCCTCTTCGCGGCGACCGACACCGACTTCATCAACTCGTTCGACCCCGCGGTGAACCCGTACGGCGGTGGCAACGTGATCGCCGTCCTGGCTTCCTCGCTGTCCCCGGCGATGCTCAAACTGGTGATCTTCATCAGCATGTCCGGCCAGATCTACTGCTCCACCGCCTGCATGACCTCCACCTCGCGGATGGTGTTCGCCTTCAGCCGGGACGGCGCGATCCCCGGATCGTCGCTCTGGTCGAAGGTCAACGTCAATGGGACGCCGCGGAACGCCGTGCTGCTCAGCGCGGTGGCCGGGCTCGTGCTCACGCTGCCGGCGCTGTACAAGAGCCCGTCCGGGGCGCCGACCGCGTTCTACGCGGTGGTCTCGATCGGCGTGCTCGGCCTGTACCTCGCGTTCGCGATCCCGATCTGGTACCGCTGGAAGGCCGGCGACGCCTGGAAGTCCGGAGCGTGGACGCTGGGCAGCAAGTACAAGTGGATGTGCCTGGTCGCGGTGGGCGAGATCGCCATCACCTCGATCTACTTCATCCTGCCGTTCGCGCCCGCCGGGGTGCCCTGGAACAAGGACTTCACCTGGACTGCGGTGAACTACGCGCCGCTGGTGATGTTCGTCCTGCTGGCCGGGCTCTGGATCGGCTGGCACGTCTCGGTCAAGCACTGGTTCACCGGCCCGAAGATCACCGTGGACAAGCCGCCGGCCACGCCCAGCACCGTCGGCTAACCAGTCTCCGGCTCTGAATGATCGCCAGTTCTGCCCGCGAGTGTCCCCGAAAAGGGCGCATCAGCGGGCAGAGCTGGCGATCTTGGCGTTGGGCCCAGGCCGAAGCGGTCGTCCTGCTGGGAGCGGGCAAGGGGCAGATGTGGGCCAAGTGGCGAAATGGGCGCAACTATGACCATTGGGGTTGTAGTGTGCGGACACTTCGCCGCTGAGACCTTGGAGGAAACGGTGGTTCACACCGTCGCACGCCGGGGCGCGCTCGCTGCCCTGGCCGCTAGCCCGCTCGCGTTCTGGCTCACGTCCGGCTCGGCCCAGGCCGCCGGCTCAGGTCGTTCCCGCTCGCGAATTCCCCGAGGATATTCCGGTGTCGATCCGCGTACCGCCACCCGGGTGCCGCTCTGGCAGGAGCTCAGCGAGACGAATCCGATCTTCGAAGGCGACCCCGAGTTCACCTCGAAGATCTTCACCACGATTCCCGAATCCGGGTACCTGCTGGAGCAGATCACCAGCCTGGGTACCCATACCGGGACCCACATCAGCGCCCCGGCGCACTTCGTCGAGGGGGCGAAGTACCTCAGCGAGCTCAGCGAGGACTGGACCCTGATGCCGTTGGCCGTGATCGACGTCCGGACCCGAATCGAACGAGACGGCGGCGATTTCAGCCTGGAGGTCGCGGACCTCAAGCGCTGGGAGAAGCGCAACGGCGCGATCCCGGCGGGTGGCTGCGTTCTGCTGCTGACCGGATTCGCCGAGATCTTCAGCGCCGCTGTGGCGAAATCCGCCGCCCACGGCGGCAAGGCCAAGCACCCGGCGCCCGGCAGCTACTTCGACCCGGCGCCGGGCTTCACCGGCGACGCCGCCGGCTGGCTGTTCGACCATCGTTCGATCGCCGCCCTCGGCTCGGACACCTTCGGGCCGGACGCCACCAGTGACGAGGACTTCTCCGCCACCCTCACCAGCCTGCAGAAGGGCGGGATCACGGTGGAGAACGTCGGCCCGGGGCTGGCCTCGATGCGGGCCCACGGTGACTGGGTGTCGATCAACGGCGCTCGCCCGAGGTTCTCCGGCTTCCAGATGGGCATCACCGGCTTCACCAAGTGACCGAGGTCTTTCAGCCCGCCAGATAAGGCCCGGCGAGTTCTAGATCGGCGAGGAACCGGGGCTTCGAGTAGAGAAATCCCTGGCCCAGGTGGCAACCGAGTTCGATCAGCTCGGCCACCTGGGTCGATTTCTCCACTCCCTCGGCGATCAGCTCCACCCCCAACCCCAGGATCAGGGTCGCCGCGGCGTTCCGGATCGCCGAGCCGCGGCTGCCCGGGGCAGAGGTGGTGAGCGAGCGATCCAGCTTCACGATGTCGATCGGCAGCTTCAGCAAGTAGTTCAGTCCGCTGAAACCGCTACCGAAATCGTCCAGCGCCAAGCGCACATCCAGGCCGCGAATCTGGGTCAGGATCTGGGCCGCGATCTTCAGGTCCGGGACTTTCCCGGTTTCGGTGATCTCCAGCACCAGAGCCTGGCCGGGCAGGCCGTGCCGGATCAGCATCTCCTTGATGCTGCCGACCAGCCGGGGGTCACCGGTTCGCTGGGCCGACAGGTTGACGTGCACGGTGAGCCGGTTCAGTCCCGGATACCGCCGCAGGGTGCTGATGTCCCGGCAGGCGGTGTCGAGGACCTGCTCTTCGAGCGCACCCAGCATCCCGGCGTCCTCGGCCGCGGCCAGCAGCACCTCGGCCGGCAGCAACCCGTGCCGCGGGTGCTGCCAGCGCACCAGCGCCTCCAGCGCGACCGTTTCCTCGGTGTCGAGCCGGACCACCGGCTGGTACATCACATCGATGCTGCCGCCGGCGCGCATCAGCGGGTCGGCCCGCTGGGCGGCCAGCAGTACCCGCAGATCGCCGATCAGGCCGGGAGAGCTGTCGTCGGTGACGTCGCCACGGAAGGCGACGAGCTGGCTCTTTCCGCGTCGCTTGGCCGCATACATCGCGGCGTCCACCCGGGCCATCAGGCCGTCGGGGGTGATCGCCGGCTCCCGCGGATCCATCACCGCAGCCCCGATGCTGGCCCCGACCCGGACGCTGGTGCCCTCCCGCGCCGAACCCTCGGTGTGCTGCAGATCGCGCAGGACGAAGGGCTGGGACAGGGCGAGCAGGATCCGTTCGCCGATCAGTTCCGGGGTCTCGCCGCTGCCCTCCAGCAGAACGGCGAACTCATCGCCGCCGAGCCGGGCCACCGTGTCCGTGACCTGTACGCAGGCGCGAAGCCGCTGAGCCACCGCGCGGAGCAACTCGTCCCCGGCGGCATGCCCCATTCCGTCATTGATCAACTTGAAGTCATCCAGGTCGCAGAAGATCAGACCGAGCGATCGACGGTCGGCGCGGTGCGTGTCGACCGCATGGTCCAGCCGATCGCGGAACAGCGCCCGATTCGCCAGCCCGGTGAGCGAGTCGTTGAACGCCTGCTCGCGCAGCAGATGCTGGCTCTCTCGCAGTTCCCGGACCAGCCGGCTGTTGTCCAGCAGGGTGATGAACTGCCGGAGCACCACCAGGGCGACCAGGCTCAGCCCGATCACCGCCTCGGCGACGTCGATCCGGGACGACGTCAGCAGCTGCCCGGTGACCAGCAGCCCGGTGGCGCTCAGCGGCAGGTAGGGCAGTAACACCAGACCGCGCTCGGTGCTCCGTCGCTGGTGCGCGGTCTGGGTCCGGACCGGCGCCGGGAACAGCGCGCCCAGCCCCAGCAGGACCGGGCCGAGCAGGAAGCCCAGGTTGTACAGCGGCGGCATCTCGCTGGCATCGGTGCTGACCAGGTAGAGGAAGAAGCCGTCGGAGACCGAGATAGAGATCACACCGAGGCCGAAGAGCGCCAGCGCCCCCGGGTTGCTGGGCATCCGGAATCGCCCGAGCAGTACCACGAAGACGACGAGCACCAGGTCGCTGACCGGGTAGGCGAGGGCCACCAGGAAATCCGGCACGGCCACGGCGGAAGAGTTCAGGGCGGCGCCGAGCGAGGTGGCCCAGGTGAGCAGGAACAGCGACCCAACCGCGACCAGGCTGTCCAAGATGATCACCAGCCGGGTGAAGGGCCGGGAGGCGAGCTGTCCAACCCGGGTCGCCGTTCCCGGCCCGGGCGGCCAGACCTGGGCCGGGAAGATCCAAAGCGCCGGCAGCGCGAACAGCGGAAGGGTGAAGTAGCCGACGTCCGCCAGGGACGGCGACGGCAACTCGTTCCCCTTGATCACCTGGTAGTAGGTCCAGAGCGCCTGACCACAGGTCCAGCCGGTGGCACCGAGGCCGAGCAGGAGCCGCCAGAGCCGGTCCGGCGGCTGACTGCGCCGCCAGGTCCACAGACAGCAACCAGCCGCGAACCCACCGGCGAGCAACTGGCCGAAGTCGTCGACGACCTGGCTGGCCGAGGTGCTCAGCACGCCGCTCAGCGACAGCAGGGCATCCAGCACGAGCAGGACGCCGGCAATCCAGGCCGCGCGGATCAGCGGCCGGCGCCGCTCGTCCACCTCTGCGGGGACAGACGTCGGTTCTCCCAATTGATCGGCCGCGCGGTGTCTGGCAGCCTGCCTGGAGCTCGACCCCACGCTGTCGTCCTTCCTGGCGCCGTCGTGTTCGGCGCGGGAAGACTATATGGGCCGGATTACCGCTTATCGGCGCATCGAGGCAACGATTGCATGGAAATCTGCAAACCTGGGGTCGGTGTGGCCAGGTCGGCCCGGGGCCGTAGGCTGGCGGCGCGCAAGCGCGGGGGAGCAGGCGTCAGAGGAGGAAAGTCGCGGTGGGTGGTGACCCGGTGGTGGTCAGCGATCGGGTTCTGACCATCCCGAATGTTCTCAGTTTCGCCCGTCTGCTCCTGGTTCCCGGGTTCGCGGTGCTGATCGTCCTGGAGTACGACTTCGCCGCCATCGCCGTCCTGATGATCAGCGGCTACACCGACTATCTCGATGGTTGGCTGGCCCGCCGCTGGGGACAGGTCACGCGGATCGGTCAGCTTCTCGACCCGCTGGCCGACCGGCTGTACATCCTGACAACCCTGCTCGGGCTCGCCTACCGGGACATCGTCCCGTGGTGGGTGGTGGTCCTGCTGATCGCCCGGGATGCCACGCTGACGGTCTCGCTGCTCGGGCTCACCCCGGCCGAGCGCAATCCGCTGGAGGTCAACTTCCTGGGCAAGGCGGCCACCGCGTGCCTGCTCTACGCCTTCCCGCTGCTCCTGCTCGGCCATTCCGACAACACCGCCGGCCACATCGCGCTGCCGATCGGTTGGGCCTTCGCCTGGTGGGGCACCGGTCTGTACTGGTGGTCCGGAATGATCTACCTTCGCCAGGTGGCGAGCGTGCGGGCACAACGTTCTACTCGATTGGTGTCCTCGACCGGTCAGCCGGGTCATGTCTCATGAGCGCCGCGTACGAGCGAATCGAGAACTCATGAGTGCCCCGGCTCCGCCGGTCCGGCCCGTCGATGCCTCGATGACCTTGCTGCGCGAGGTGATGGAGCGCCCCCTCGATCCCAGTTACGCGGCGGCGGCCGCGCATCCCCAGCCACGAACCAGGCGCGGCACCGCGTTGACGCTGGCGTTGGCGGTTGCCGCCGGGGCCGCGTTCTCGGTATCGGTCATCTCGATCCGGCAACCGCAGCGCGAGTCCTCCCAGACCAACAAGCATCTGCGGGACGAGATCGGCAAGCGCACCGACAAGGTGGAGAAGCAGGAGCGGGCGAACGCCGCGCTCAGTGCGGCGATTGCCAAGACCCAGGAGCAGGCGCTCGGTGCCGGTGGTGCCGAATTGGCCGAACAGACCCGGATTCTCAGCCTGGCCGCGGGGGAGATCGCGGCCAGCGGGCCGGGGTTGCGGATCACTCTGGACGACGCGCCGACCACGGAGGAAGCCGTCGGCGGCGATCCTCGGGCGGACGCCGACTTCGATATCGGCGTCCTCTTCGACGCGGACCTGCAAGCCGTGGTCAACGGGCTGTGGGCGGCGGGTGCCGAGTCGATCGCGATCAACGGGCAGCGGCTGACCGAGCTTTCGGCGATCCGATCCGCGGGCCGGGCGATTCTGGTGGATTTCCGGGCGTTGCGTCGGCCGTACGTGATCTCCGCGATCGGTGATCCGGCCGGGATGCAGGCCCGTTTCGCCGCAGGTGCCGCTGGCGCGTACGTTCAGTCGATGCGCGACAATGCGCATATCCGAGCCGATATCGCGACCAGCGACAAGTTGGTGCTGCCCGGTGCCGGGCAACTCGTGTTACGCAAGGCCAAGCCGCTGAAAGCAACTGGAACCAGATGATGAGGGATGTCACGTGATCGCGGCGATCGGACTGCTGGTCGGCGTTGTCGCCGGACTACTGCTGCAGCCCACGGTTCCGATCTGGCTACAGCCGTACCTGCCGATCGCCGTCGTCGCCGCCCTTGACGCCGTCTTCGGCGGGCTCCGGGCGCTGCTCGACGGGATCTTCGACGACCGGGTCTTCATCGTGTCGTTCCTGTCCAACGTCGTGGTGGCGGCACTGATCGTGTTCCTCGGTGACCATCTCGGGGTCGGGGCGCAGCTGTCCACCGGCGTGGTGGTGGTGCTCGGCATCCGGATCTTCTCCAATGCCGCCGCGATCCGCCGACACATCTTCAAGGCCTGACATGGGCTGGAAACGGGTGCTTCGCCGGATCGGCCGGATCCTGCGCCGGCCGCGGCTGACCCGAGCGCACCTGCTGGCTGGTCTGCTGCTCGGGTTGCTCGGCTTCTCCCTGGTCGTGCAGGCCCGCCAGACCCAGTCCGAGGGCCTCTCATCGCTCAGTCAGAGCGAGCTGGTCAAGATCCTGGACACGGTCACCAACCAGTCCGAGCGCCTCGATGCGCAGGCCCGTGAATTGCAACAGACCAGCGAGAAGTTGCGCAGCGGCAGCGACCAGGCGGCCGCAGCCGAGGAGGCGACCCGGGCTCGGCTGGAGGTGCTCGGCATCCTGGCCGGTACCCTCCCGGCCGAGGGTCCGGGCGTGACGCTTCGGATCGACGATCCGCAGTCGGCGGTGGATGCGGCGGAATTGCTCGACACCGTCCAGGAATTGCGGGACGCCGGTGCGGAGGCGATCCAGATTGGGTCAGTCCGGGTCGTGGCCAGCACCTCGTTCGTCGACCCGGACCCGGGTACCGGCGGCGTGGTGGTGGACGGGACCACGCTGAGTGCCCCCTTCGTGTTCACCGCGATCGGTGACCCGCCGACCCTGGACACCGCGCTCGACATTCCCGGCGGCGTTCTGGAGACCCTGCGTCAGGACGGCGCTCGCGGTACGGTTCGCAAGGTCGACAAGCTCACCGTGTCGGCGATCCATCTGGTGCGCCAACCCGAGTTCGCCGTCCCCAATACTGATAATTGACAGTTCCGGAATTGAACAGAACCGGAAATTGATCGAGAGGACCTTCGTGAGTGACTTCGAGTACCCCGATGCTCTGCAATACACGGCAGAGCATGAGTGGGTCCGGATCGACGGTGACGTCGTCCGGATCGGTATCACCGCGTTCGCCCAGGACGCCCTCGGTGACATCGTGTATGTCACGTTGCCGGACGACGGTGCCGAGGTGGCGGCCGGCGAGAGCTGTGGGGAGGTCGAATCGACAAAGAGTGTCAGCGACATCTACTCCCCGGTGGACGGCGTCGTCACAGCTCGGAACCCGGCCCTCGACGGCACTCCGGAGTTGGTCAACACCGATCCGTATGGCGAGGGGTGGATGTTCGAGGTGCGGGTAGCCGACCCGAAAGTCCTCGAAGGATTGCTTTCCGCCGCGGATTATCGCGCCCAACTCGCCTGAAGCACGATTCGCGGCTCTGTCCTCGAGTAGCCTTCGGCGCTTGCGCCTCTTCTCTCAAGTCGAGGGTTAGGCTAGGCCCCGGTCCTAGAAGACCGGAGCCGGTCCCAGAAGACAGGAGAAACGAGATGTCGGAACCGAGGTTCCTGGGTGGTCAGGGGCCGGAAGGTGCCGGGCGCGAGGCTGACGCCCCCCTGGTCGAAACGACCATCTCACTTGGCGCGCTGGTTCCCCCGGAAGCCGAAGACAGTGGCCTCTCCGGTGCGGATCAGGCGGCGATCGACGCCCTGCCAGAGGAGTCGGCGCTGCTGGTGGTTCAGCGTGGGCCGAATGCCGGAGCTCGCTTCCTGCTCGACGCCGAGCGCACCACGGCCGGTCGACGGCCAGAGAGCGACATCTTTCTGGACGACGTCACGGTCTCCCGCAAGCATGCGGAGTTCGTCCGTCGCGGTGGGCAGTTCGTGGTCCGTGATGTCGGCAGCCTGAACGGTACGTACGTCGATCGCGACCGGATCGAGGAAGCCGTCCTGAAGGACGGCGACGAGGTGCAGATCGGCAAGTATCGCCTCGTCTTCCACCCGAGCCGGCGCACGGCCTGAGAAGGGCGGTCGGTGAGCACTCGGTGGTGACGGCGGCGGCGGGGCGGCGGGACACGCACGCCCAGAACAACCGGCAGACGATGAGCATCGGTGCGGTGCTGGCTCTGTTGCGCCCGGACTTCCCGGACGTGTCGATCTCCAAGATTCGTTTCTTGGAAGATCAGGGGTTGGTCGAACCGCAGCGAACGCCGGCCGGGTACCGCAAGTTCGGTCATCAGGACGTCGAACGGTTGCGGTACGTCCTGGGTGTTCAGCGGGACCACTACCTGCCGCTCCGGGTGATCCGGGAGCACTTGGACGCGCTCGATCGTGGCCTGGAGCCACCGGTCACCCGGGGTGGGCCAGGCAGCCCGCGGCTGGTCGAGCTGACCGACCGCTCCAGCGGGACAGACCCGCACGAAGGACAGGGCGGTGCCGGTCGGCGGTTCAGCCGGGAGCAGCTGCTGGCCGCCGCCGAGGTCGACGACACCGTGCTGCGTGACCTGGAGTCGCACGGGCTGGTCGCCGTCCGACCCGGCGGGTTTTACGACGTCGACGCCGTCCTGGTCACCCGCACCGCCCGGGAACTGGGCGTTTTCGGGATCGAGCCGAGGCACCTGCGAGCCTTCCGCTCGGCTGCCGATCGGGAGGCCGGGCTGGTCGAGCAGGTGGTCAGCCCGTTGCGCCGGCAGCGCGGTCCGGAGGCGGCGGCACATGCCGAAGAGGTCACCCGCGAGGTCTCCCAGCTCTGCGTGCGCCTGCACGCGACGTTGGTGAAGGCAGCCCTCGAGCGCGGCGGGAATTGAGCTGTTCGGCGGCTTGGTCGCGGTAGCCCTGAAGCCCGGGGTACGGTGACGGAGTGCGGGAGCTGGATGTCGTCGGGGTCCGGGTAGAAATGCCTTCGAACAGTCCCATCGTGCTGCTCAGAGAACGGGATGGTGATCGTTACCTCCCGATCTGGGTCGGCGCGCCGGAGGCTAGCGCGATCGCGTTCGCGCAGCAGGGCGTTGTTCCTCCGCGCCCGCTGACGCACGATCTGCTGAAAGACGTGATCGAGGCGCTCGGTCGCCGGTTGGAGGAGGTCCGGATCACCGCGATCCGAGACAACGTCTTCCACGCCGAACTGGTCTTCGACGGCGGGCTGGTGGTGAGCTCGCGATCCTCGGACGCGATTGCCCTGGCACTGCGGGTCGGCTGCCGGATCGTCGGCGCCGAAGAGGTCCTCGAGGCCGGTGGCGTCGCGGTGCCGGACGAGGACGAGGACGAGGTGGAGAAATTCCGCGAGTTCCTCGATCAGATCTCGCCGGAAGATTTCGGTGAACGCGGGCAGAACCCGGAAAGCTCCTGACCGATCGGGTGCTGTTCGGCCCGGTTCCGCAGCATTGGGGCGACACGCCGGTGACGTCGGTAGGGACGTCGTTGACGGGGGAGGGTCAGCCGCCTACCGTTCGAAGTGAAAGCCCTCGTTGTAGTTCGTCTGCTGACATCCCGCCTGGGACGCAGTTTGCATGAGGGCGCCCCTAGTGAGGAGCCGCCGTGAGCGAGCGTAGCGAGCGTGAGGCTGTGCCCGGTCACGTCGCGATCCAGGCCCAGGGGATGCTCTTCACCGATGATCTTCCCGAGCTTGACGAGGAAGCCGGTTATCGCGGGCCGATCGCCTGCAAGGCCGCCGGTATCACCTACCGCCAGCTGGACTATTGGGCCCGAACCGGGCTCGTGCAGCCGACCGTTCGCCCGGCCACCGGATCCGGCACCCAGCGGCTCTACGGCTTCCGCGACGTCCTGGTTCTCAAGGTGGTCAAGCGCCTGCTCGATACCGGCGTCTCGTTGCAGCAGATCCGGATCGCGGTCACCCACCTGCGTGACCGTGGGGTCGACGACCTGGCGCAGATCACCCTGATGAGCGATGGCGCCAGCGTGTACGAATGCACGTCCGCCGACGAGGTGATTGATCTCGTCCAGGGCGGTCAGGGCGTCTTCGGGATCGCTGTGGGCCGGGTCTGGCGCGAGGTTGAGGGCACCCTCGCCGCGCTGCCGGCCGAGCGCGCCGGGGAGAGTGCCCCGGAGGCCGAGCCGAGCAGCGATGAGCTCTCCCGCCGGCGTCGCGCCCGCGCCACCGGCTAGGAAGTAGCCGGAGGCATCGGATAGCTCGGCAGCGGGTTTAGCTCTGAGTCTCCACGGCTACCCGGGTGCGGGCGGCGCGCTGGTTGGCCCGCAAGATCCGGGACAGGTGCGCATCGAACGCCTCGGCCAGCTCCTGGGCCGGGGCACCCGGCCAGCGATGAATCGGCTGGCTGGCACCCTGCGCCTGCTGTAGCGCGCTGCGCTCGCGGATCGTCGGTCCGAGTACCAGCGGTCCGAACATGTCACCCAGTTCCGCCAAGCGGTAGCGGTGCTCGGGGGAGCGGTCGCGATAGCGGTTTACCAGCACACCCAGAGGCTGCAGGCCGGGGGCGCTGGTCCGGCGCACGTCGTCGATGGCGTGCAGGGCTCGATCCGCGGCGGTCACCGAGAACAGGGCCGGCTCGGTGACGACGATCGCCCGGTGGCTGGCGCCCAGCCCGGACCGGGTGATGGTTCCCAGCGACGGCGGGCAGTCGATCAGTACCAGCCGGTAGTCCTCCAGCGAACCGATGGCTGTGGCGAGGCGAGCGAGGGTGCGCTCGCCGCCACTCGGCCGGTCCAGGGCGGCGATCTTGTGTGAGCCGGGCAGCACGTCCAGTGCGCCGCCGTCCGGCGCCCACCCACTGGGTACCAGCGTGGTCTTCACCATATTGCGCCGGGACGCTCCGAGCACGGTGGCAACGTCGGAGGTCAGGCCTTGAGCGATGTCCAGCGACAGCGTGGCATCGGCCTGCGGGTCAAGATCCACAACCAGGGTCGGGACGCCGCGCGCCAACGCCGCTGATGCGAGACCGAGAACCACGGACGTCTTTCCGACGCCACCCTTCAAGCTGCACACGCTCACCACAATCACGATTCCCGACGCTACCGGGTCCGAGCGGGTTTGTGGGTCAGGGCCCGGTGATCGCGCGGATCCCGGCCGGTTCACTCCGGATGAGGGGTCAGGAATGAGCTGATAACCTATGCACCGTCGGCGTGTTCAGTGATGTTCGTCAGCGCCGACAGCTGTAGACCCCACGCGGGAGAGTCCCCGTTGAACGGGGCGCCGAAGGGGCAACTCTCCCCGGAACCTCTCAGGCGCCAAGGACCGCGAGGGCGAGGCATCTCCGAAGGGCGACGAAGCCTGACGGATGGGGAGGCATCCGTGCGGCCTGTTCAACCGGTGGGTCGCTACGCCGACGCGTTGGAGCCTCCGTGACCACCTCCCCTGTGATTGATTCGTCTTCCCCGCCGCAGGTCCCTGCCCGGCAGGTGCCGCACGACGTCCCGGCCGGGTTCGCCGACCGGCATATCGGGCCGCGGGCCGACGAAGTCGCCCAAATGCTGACTGCCGTCGGGTTCGACAGCCTGGAAGCCCTGGACGATGCCGTTCTGCCACCGGTGATCCGCGGTGGTGGTGACGCTGTCCTGCCGGCTCCAATCGGTGAGGCCGAGGCGCTGGCCGAGCTGCGCGCGCTGGCCAGCCGGAACACCGTCGCCGTGCCGATGATCGGGCTCGGCTACCACGGCACTCATACTCCCGGCGTGATCAAGCGCAACGTGCTGGAAAGCCCGGCCTGGTACACCGCATACACCCCGTACCAGCCGGAGATCTCGCAGGGCCGGCTGGAGGCGCTGCTGAACTTCCAGACCATGGTCTCCGATCTCACCGGTCTGCAGACCTCCAGCGCCTCGCTGCTGGACGAGTCGACCGCCGCCGCCGAGGCGATGACGCTGCTGAGGCGCGCGGCCAAGGCCGGTCCCGGCGCCGCTCTGGTGCTGGACGCGGACGTGCTGCCGCAGACGATCGCGGTGATCGGCACCCGGGCGGAGCCGCTGGGGATCCCGGTCGTGATCACCGACCTGGCCGCTGCCGCCCGCAGCGGCGGCTCGGCTGCCGTGACCGCGGCGATCGCCGCGGCCACCGGGGAGGCCGGGGCGTTCGGCGTGCTGATGCAGTACCCGGGTGCCTCCGGGCTGCTCACCGACCTCGGCCCGGTGGTGGCCGGGGCCCGCGCGGCCGGCTGCCTGGTTGCGGTGGCCGCTGACCTGCTGTCGCTGACCCTGGTCCGGCCGCCCGGTGAGGACGGCGCGGACGTCGTCGTCGGATCCACCCAGCGCTTCGGCGTCCCGCTGGGCTTCGGTGGCCCGCACGCCGGGTACATGGCGGTGCGCACCGGCCTGGAGCGCTCGTTGCCGGGCCGGTTGGTCGGCGTCTCCCGGGACGCGGACGGCGCTCCGGCGTACCGGCTGGCGTTGCAGACCCGCGAACAGCACATCCGCCGGGAGAAGGCGACCAGCAACATCTGCACGGCGCAGGTCCTGCTCGCGGTGATGGCCGCGATGTACGCGGTGTACCACGGGCCCGGTGGGTTGCGGCAGATCGCCGAGCGGGCCCATCAGCGGGCCGGTGATCTGGCCGCGGGCCTTCGGGCCGGCGATGTCGAGGTGGTGCACGAGGTCTTCTTCGACACCGTGCTGGCGCGGGTACCGGGCCGCGCGGTGGAGATCGTGGACGCCGCTCGCGGGCTCGGGGTGCTGTTGCGTCTGGTGGATGCCGACCACGTCGGGATTTCCTGCGACGAGACCACCACCGAGGCGCACCTGGAAGCCGTGCTGGGCGCGTTCGGCCTGACGTTCGGCAACGGTGGCGCCGCGCAGGGGTCCGGTTCGGCGATTCCCGAAGCGCTGTTGCGGACGTCGTCGTACCTGACCAACCCGGTGTTCACCACCCACCACAGCGAGACCGCGATGCTGCGCTACCTGCGTCAGCTGTCCGATCAGGACTATGCGCTGGACCGGGGAATGATCCCGCTCGGCTCGTGCACGATGAAGTTGAACGCGACCACCGAGATGGAATCGATCACCTGGCCGGAGTTCGGTGGCCTGCACCCGTTCGCGCCCGCCGAGCACACCGAGGGAATCCGCGAACTGATCCACGACCTGGAGGGCTGGCTGGCCGAGCTGACCGGGTACGACGCGGTCTCGCTACAGCCGAATGCCGGTTCGCAGGGCGAACTGGCCGGTCTGCTGGCGATCCGGGCCTACCACCGCTCGAACGGCGAGCTCGAGCGGAACGTCTGCCTGATCCCGTCCAGCGCCCACGGCACGAACGCGGCCAGCGCGGTGATGGCCGGGATGCGCGTGGTCGTGGTGGCCTGTGACGAGCAGGGCAACGTGGAACTCGCCGACCTGGAACGCAAGATCGAGCAGCACGGGTCGGCGCTGGCCGCGGTGATGGTCACCTACCCCTCGACGCACGGCGTCTTCGAGGAAAGCATCGGCCAGCTGTGCGCTTTGGTGCATGCCGCCGGGGGCCAGGTCTACGTGGACGGGGCGAACCTGAATGCCCTCGTCGGTCTCAGCCGGCCGGGCAAGTTCGGTGCCGACGTCTCGCACCTGAACCTGCACAAGACCTTCTGCATCCCGCACGGCGGCGGTGGGCCGGGCGTCGGGCCGGTCGCGGTTCGCTCGCATCTGGCCAAGTACCTGCCGAACCACCCGTTGGACGCCGAGGCGGGGCCGGTCACCGGGATCGGTCCGGTCTCCGGAGCGCCCTACGGGTCGGCCGGAATCCTGCCGATCTCCTGGGCCTACGTGCGGATGATGGGCCTGCCGGGTCTGACCCGGGCCACCCAGATCGCGATCCTGGCGGCCAACTACGTCGCCGCCCGGCTGCGCGACCACTACCCGGTGCTGTACTCCGGCCGCGATGGCTTGGTCGCCCACGAGTGCATCCTCGATCTCCGGCCGATCACCAAGGCGACCGGGGTGAGTGTGGACGACGTCGCGAAACGGTTGATCGACTACGGCTTCCACGCGCCGACGATGTCTTTCCCGGTGGCCGGGACCTTGATGGTGGAGCCCACCGAGAGCGAGGATCTGGCCGAGATCGACCGATTCTGCGCCGCGATGATCGCGATCCGTGGCGAGATCGAGCAGGTCGCGACGGGGGACTGGCCGAAGGATGACAACCCGCTGGCGAACGCCCCGCACACTGCCGAGTGCCTGACCGCCGATTGGCAGCACCCGTACACCCGGGCTGAGGCCGCCTACCCGTCCGGGGTGGTGGCGAAGTCGAAGTACTGGCCGCCGGTCCGCCGGATCGACGGGGCCTGGGGTGACCGGAACCTGGTGTGCTCCTGCCCCGCGCCGGAGGCTTTCGAGGATTGAGAGCCGGAGGCCTTCGAGGATTAAGGCCTGCCCGCCCGTTGTTGCGGACCTCGGTACGAGGACAACGGAAATGAGAAGAAGTCTCTGATGTACGACGGAATCACAATCGAACGGGGCATTCAAGGTGGCGTCCCGGTGATCGCGGGCGCGAACGTCCCGGTCGCCACGGTGGTCTGTGAGCTGGGAAACGGCCGGGGGATCAGCGATCTCCTGGCCGAGTACCCCACCCTCACCAAGGAAGGAATTCTCGCCGGGTTGCGGTTCGCCGCCCGGGCGGTCAACGAGCGCGAATAGCGGTACAGGTGGCCGGGGCGTTGACCGTCGCGCAGTGGACGATCGGGTGGCGGGAGACTACGGCGCGAGGTGCCAGAGTGCATCCATCGGTAGCGCGCGAATTCGGTCGCCGAACGGCAGAGTCTGCTGGCCGGTGTAGAGAACATAGCCGGCGACGAATCGAGAACCGGCCCTATCGGCCAGGTATCTCAATCCGCTGAGATCTTCTGAACGAAGCGTCGCACCGGCCTTGACCTCGATACCGATGATCCGGCCGTCGGGTGATTCGAGGACGGCATCCACCTCTACCTGGTCGCGCGTCCGGAAGTGATGCAGTCTGATGCCCTGACTGCTCCAGGACAGCTGACGTGAGAGCTCCATGAGGACGAAGTTCTCCAGCATCGGCCCGGCCGCTCCGTCCGGCTCCGCCAGGCGGGTCGCGTCCTGACCGATCAGATGGCAGGCCATCCCGCTGTCGACGTAGGCGAGTTTCGGGGTTCCAACCGCCCGTTGAGTGCTTCCGGATGACCAGGCTGGAATCTGTTTGATCAGAAACACCGATGACAGTAATTCCAGATATCGCGTCAGCGTGGTGCGGGGTATCCCCGAGGCGGTTGACAGCGTCGATGGCACTAGCAGCCCACCGGCACGTCCGGCGAGCAGCGCGAGCAACTGACGCAGCTCTCCGCGCCGTTCAATGACTGCGAGCTCTCGGACGTCCCTCTCGATCAGATTCGTCAGATACGAGTCGAAGAACGCCGCCCGCCGCCGAGCGGTCCTGCGCACCGCCTCCGGATATCCGCCGCGTACCGCGCGCTCCAGGTAATCGCGTTTGCGCAGGGCCGACGAATGTTGCAGCCTCGGGCCGAGGGTGAACGCTGCATCGATGAAACCGTCCGGAGTGCCGTCGATCTCACCCTGCGAGAACGGGTATAGCTCGATGATCTCCATCCGACCGGGTAGGGCATCAGGCAGGTCGCGTAGAGCCAGGATGTGCGCGGATCCGGTCAACAGGAATCGTCCGGGTCGGGGATCAAGGTCGACGGCCAGCTTGATCGCCCGAAAGAGGGCAGGCGCAAGTTGGATCTCGTCGATCAGCATCAAACCCTCGTGGTCGACGAAACCAGTGGGGTCGTCAAGGGCTGATCTGAGGGTCGCGGCGTCATCCAACAGCCGGACTACTGGGTTGAGTGACTTATCGGCCACGAGTCGAGCGAGGGTGCTCTTGCCAGCTTGGCGGGCCCCATTGAGCGTGACCACACGGGTGTCACTGAGAGCCTCCTTGACGAGCTCGGTGGCTCTTCTGTCGACAAGCTCCAGATCGAATCCCATGGGTCAATCCTGGCACATACGTGCTGTTCAGGCCACGATCGCCGACTATTCTGTGGGCATCCTGCCAGGTGTTTCGTGGGCATCCTGCCAGGTAGGTTGTGGGCATCCTGCCAGGTAGGTTGTGGGCATCCTGCCGGTCGGTGGTAGATATCCGGCCGACCGGCAGGATGCCAAGTCGATCAGGTCGGTCAGCGAGCGTTCCTCAGGGCGCAAGTGGCCGGGGCGTTGACCGGGGCGATCGGGGTGCAGCGGGCGACCTGCGGAAGTCGGACGGCGTACCCCGTCCCGAAGCGCGCCGACAGGCTCGGGTCCGGGTAGTCGGTGCTCACCCACTGGGCCCCGCTGGCCAGGGCGGCGTCCCGCATCGTGGTGTCGCCGGTGCGGGCCTGCTGGGTATCGACGTCGGCGCGGGTACGGACCAGGTATCCGGCCCGCACCTCGCCCTGAATCCGGGCCAGGTTGGCGCCGGTCGGGTCGTTGTCCTTGATGAACCCGGCATCCGGCTGACCGGGCGTGGAGTTGGTGAAGAGCACCCGACCTCGCAGCCCCGGATGCCCGGCGAGATAGGACGTCCGGTAGGCGCCGGCGTTGTCCATCAGGAACATCACCTTCCCCCGGGACTTGGCCAGGGTCGGCCAACCACGGGTGAGCACGGCCTGTTCCAGGGTCCGGGCGTGACCGCGGACGTCGTCCGGGGTGATCAGGTCGTTGGCGCGGAAGACGGATCGGATGTCGCGGTCCACGGTGTCCATCCGGGCGGTCGTCCAGGGCAGCGGAACGACGACCGGCAGCCCCGTGATCGGCAGTGGCTCGTCCTTGAACTCGACCAGCACGGCGATCGGAACATGCCGGGGATTGGCGTCCGACCAGGCCCGTACCGCCTTCAGGCAGCGCCGGAAGGTGAGGCAACTGCTGTGGTAGTCAATGTCCTGAAGGTGGAACACCTTCGTCCCGGGCCGGTCCATCACCGGGTCGTACGGCCCACCGCCGGTGAGCGTGCGAATCAGCGGAGCGGAGTAGCGGGCGCCGTCCGGGTCGGCCCAGATGTCCAGCTCGATCTGGCGGACTTGCTGCTGCTCGAACTGGGTGCCGAGGGGCGCGTGCGCGTACTCCAGCGCTTGCTGACCGGCCGGGTCGACGCTGGCGCGCAGTTGTGACTCCGCTTCGGTCGCCTCCAGGTGGTAGCTGTTGTGACTGCCGACCACCTGAAGCTGATTGATCCGCAGCCCTCGATCATGGCCGTGCGTGGCCTGATTGCCCAGGCTGCCCTGAGCGGACCAGCTGCCCTGAGCGGACTGGGTGGCCTGGGCGCCCGGACTGGCGGACAACCCCAGGAAAATGGTGACGACAGCCGCCGCGATCGTCCTCGATCGCGGCTCTGAGAGAATGCGCATGACGGTCAAACTAGGCGATAGCACATGATCATGTCGTCAGTTGCTCTTGGTTGGTGCGCGCCTGGTAGCGAGCCAGCGCCGGCAGGGCGACGGCGATCAGGGCGGCTCCGGCGATCGTGGTCAGGCCGCCGCTGATGGCGCTGACCGTCGGGCTGGCCAGCGAGCCGACGGCGCCGGCCCGAAAGTCGCCCAGTTTCGGACAGGCCGCTCCGATCACGTATTCAGCGGCGCTGGTCCGGCCCCGGTACCGGTCGGGAGTGAGGCTCTGGATCATCGAGACCCGGAAGATCACCGAGATGGCGTCCCCGCCGCCCGCCACCATCAGCATCAGTACCGCCAGCCACAGGCTGCCGGCCAGCCCGAAACCGAGCAGCCCGACGCCCCAGACGGCACCGGCGATCAGCATCGCCGCGCCCTGACGAGAGACTCGCCCGACCGGTCCGGAGAGCCCCGAGGCGAGGATTCCGCCGACCGCAACCGCGGCGGTCAGCATGCCGAGCGAGATCGATGAACCGCCGAAGCGCTCGCTGTTGATCGCCGGAAAGAGGGCGAACGGCATGCCCAGCACGGTGGCGCTCAGATCGGCGAGCAGGGCGCCGGCCACCACACGGTTCGTCCGGATGTAGCGCAGCCCTTCGACGATGGCCGTCAGCCCAGGGCGGCCCGCGTCCGGGTCGGTGCGCATCGGCGGCAGCCGAGCCACTCCGTAGAGCGCTCCGGCGAAGGTGATCGTATCGATCAGGTAGCAGGTCTTCAGTCCGCCACCGGCGGACAGCGCCCCGGCCAGCAGCGGTCCGACTGTCACACTGCTGTGCATGCTCAGCATCATCAGCGCGGTGGCAGCCGGAAATTGCTGTGGCGGAATAAGTCTCGCAGTGAACGTCCGGCGCGCCGGACCGTCGACGGAGCTCAGCAGCGACTGCAGCGCCACCAGCAGGTAGAGCAGCCAGAGCTGGTCCAGCCCGGCAAACGCCTGCAGCGTGAAGGCCGCCGAGATCACGGCCAGGGCGCTGCTGGTGATCAGTACGAGCGTGCGCCGGTCAAAAGCATCGACGATGGTGCCGCCGACCAGTCCGAGGACGACGGCCGGAAGCCCGGCGGCCAGCCCGACCGCACCGACCGCGGCAACTGACTCGGTGAGAGTCCAAACCTGCAGGGTGACAGCGAAACTGGTCATCATGCTGCCGACGATGGAGAGGCTCGAGCCGACCCATAATCGTCGGAAGGCGGGTGACTCTCGTAGTGGTTGGACGTCGACGAGTACGCGACCCAAGGCCATTAGAGCGAGCCTACCGGTTGAGCTGATGGAGCGGCCCCGTGGTCGCCCACGGGGCCGCCCTGGCGCCACCCCCGCCCACGTCTCAAGCGAACCGGGAGCAGTGCCCTGTCAACAGTAGGCCGAACAGTTCCGAGCCACCACCTCCGGCCTCAGGTGGCTGAGGTGATGGTCAGCGCGATCTGAACCACTGGCCACGGCAAAAGGGGGTGATCCGGGCCTGGCTCGGCCTCGGCGTCAGTACTGGAATTTGGCGACCAGCGCGGACAGCTCGCTGGACATCCGGGCGAGTTCGAGGCTGGTCTGCTGGGCGTCATGGACGCCCTCGCTGGTGAGGCGGGCGGAGTCCGCGACTCCGGTGATGTTGGTGGCGATCTCCTGCACGCCGGTGGACGCGTCGGCCACGTTGCGGTTGGTTTCGTCGGTGGTGGCGGTCTGCTCCTCGACGGCGGCGGCGATCGTGGTCTGGAACTCGCTGATTCGTCCGATCACCGACGAGATCCGCGCGATTGCCTCGACCGCTCCGGTGGTGTCCTTCTGGATGGCTTCCACCCGACTGGCGATGTCCTCGGTGGCCCGAGCGGTCTCCTGAGCCAGTTCCTTCACTTCGGTCGCCACCACGGCAAACCCCTTGCCGGCCTCGCCGGCTCGGGCGGCCTCGATCGTGGCGTTCAAGGCCAGCAGGTTGGTCTGCTCCGCGATCGAGGTGATGGTCTTGATCACGTTCCCGATCTCGATGGAGGATTCGCCGAGCTTGGTCACCGTGTCGTTGGTGGCGCTGGCGATGCTGACAGCCTCGGCGGCCACTGCGGCGGCGTTGTTGGCGTTGCGGGCGATCTCCTGAATGGAGGTGCCCATTTCCTCGCTGGCGGCGGCAACGGACTCGACGCTGCGGGAGATCTCCTCGGCGGCCGCGGACACGGTCTGGGCCTGCGCCGAGGTTTCCTCGGCGGTGGACGCGATCTGGTTCGAGGTGGAGGACATCTCCTCGGAACTGGAGGACAGTGCGGTCGCGTTGCCCGCCACGGCAGTGATCGTCTCGCGGGTCCGCCGGTTGGCCTCGTCGAGGGCGGTTGCCATCATGCCGATCTCATCGCGCGAAGACAGGTTGACGGTTTGCGTGAGGTCGCCGGTAGCGACCGCTCGCAGTACGTCGGACACTCGTCGCAGAGGGCCGACGATCAGGCTGGCGACGAAGAGCGCGAGGGTCACGCCCAGCGCGGTGGCGCAGATGATCAGCATGAGCACCAGCATCCGAGCGCTGTCGTAGGTGTCGCGGGCTTCCTGCTTCGCGGTCGCCGATCTGGCCACGGTGATCTCGGCGAGGGCGTCCAGGTTGTCGCGCATGGAGTTCAGCAGCGGGGTCACCTGTTCCTTGCGGACCTTGGCAATCGCGGCCAGATCACCCCGGTCGCTCAGCGGGACGATCTTCTCCTGCACCACGGTGATGTACTGCTTCCAGGAGTCCTCGAACGCGGCGAGTTCCTGCGCCCGACCCGGCTCCACATTGAAGGCCTTGTACGCGGCGATCGCGGCAGCGGCTTCCACTTCACTGGTTTTCAGAGCCTCGGCTCCGGTGGCCCGAGCGGCGTCGTCGCGGGCCAGGATGCGATCCAGGGAGTTGATCCGGGTCCGGTTGAAGGCGTTCCGTAGCTGCCCAGTGGCCGCCAGTTGCAGGTTGTACCGGTAAACCTCACCGGTCCTGACGTTGAGCTGGCTCATCCGGGTGACCGCGAACAACCCGATCATCGCCCCGATTGCCGCCACGATCAGGACGGCCGCGAGGATCTTGGTGCGCACCTTGCGATCCTTCGCCCATCGTGCGAACGAGAAGCGCTGCCGAGTCGGCACGGAGTCGGCTATCAGGGAAGCAGCGGACATGGAACACCTCAAGGTCGTGAGCGATGGACGGCGGCGACACCCGTAAGGCTGTGCCCCACCGTGGATCGTCGACCGCGGATGGCTCGCCCTGAAGCCCTGGCAGCCTGTCCGCATGCGTACTTAGCCACCGTCGAACCCGTGATTGGCTCCCGACGCAACGTCCGGGCACGTATTCAGCGCTGGCAAGGTACGAGCCGATCGGGATGGCAGGGTGGCGCCGCGGGCTATCCGGCCGAGCAGCGGCGCGGACAGCAACACGAGGGCGGTCGGGAAAGACACCACGACCGGCGATTGGATGCTGCTCCACTCCCAACCGGCCACCCCCGGCCAGCCACCGTGACGCAGATAGGCCAGGGACATCACGCCGAGCGCCAACCCGGCACCGACGAATGCCAGGATCGCCGTCCGCAGCCGGTCTGATCGGCTGACCAGCAGCGTGGTCGCCGCGGTCAGGACCGCCCACCCGAGCAACGGAAGCGGGCGGGGGGACTGGCCCATGACGAACGGCTGGACCAGCAGTTCCGCCGCAATGACGAGGCCCGCCACCAGGCTGACGAGAATCGGCACGGACCCGGTGGACGTCGCTGCTCGCCCGGTCCCGAGTGCCCGGCGGTGCGCCTGGAGGCAACGGACACACCACCAGACTGCGGCGGACAGGATGATCAGTTGGACGGCGGCGACCAGCAGTCGCCACCAGAGGGTGGCCAGCTCGGTCTGCGCCAGCATCAGAGACACCGTGACCGGTGCGGCGACCACCGTCATCGGCCCGGCGGCCACGGAGGCCAGCACGAAGAACGCCAGCACCGGGTTGCCGTCCACGGTCAGCGTGGCCGTGACCGCCACCGTGAAGGCGGCCAGCAGGAGCATCGCCACGACGTGCCCGGGCCAGGAGTAGCCGGAAGCCGGGCTGACACCCTGGGTGATCCCGTAGGCGTCCGCGACGTGCTTGGCCCAGTAGGCGATGCCACCGTCCAGCGTGGCCACCGCGAGCGCTGCCAGGCCGATCCCGGCCGCCATCGGCCCGGCCCAGGCCCGCGCAAGCCAGCCCGGCCCGATCCATCCCCGTTCGACCCAGTGTGTTACTCGAGGGTGAGACCTCATGAGCAGTCATCGGCCTCCGAGGCGGCACCCTGAAGCAAAATCGCCGCCCGGCTCAGGCGATCAGGCGGGAGCCGGTGCGAGTCTTGATCACCTCCAGCTGGGCCGGAATCCGATCGCGCAGGTCGCGGACGTGACTGATCAGCCCGACCGAGCGGCCGGCGCTGCGCAGACCGTCCAGCACGTCCATCACCTCGTCCAGAGTTTCTTCGTCCAGGCTGCCGAAACCCTCGTCTACCAGCAGGGTTTCGATCACCGAGCCACCGGCCTCGGCCTGCACGACGTCGGCCAGGCCGAGCGCGAGGGCCAGCGACGTGCAGAACGTCTCCCCGCCGGAGAGGCTGGACGGATCCCGCTGGACGCCGGTCCAGCCGTCGACCACCGCCAGGCCGAGCCCCGAGCGGGCCCCACCCCGGGACGGCCCATCGGTGTGCACCAGCAGGTAGCGCCCGCCGGACATCGCGGCCAGCCGGACGCTCGCCGCCTCGGCGACCTGCTCCAGCCGGGCAGCCAGCACGTACGAGGACAACCGCATCCGCATCGTGTTGTCTCCACCGGTGCCCTCGACGCACCGGGACACCGATTCCACGGCGGCGAACCGGCCGCGCACCGGGGCGGTCGCCGTTGCGTGCTCGTCGAGTTCGGCGGCCAGACCGGTCAGGGCACGGACCGCCCGAGCGGCCAGGGTGTGCCGTTCCCGAGCGTATTCGTGTGTCAGCCGGGCCTGCGCCTGGACCGCGCGCAGCTGCTGGAGTTCCAGCTCCGCCGCGAGCAGCTGACCGCTGCCGGCCTCGGCTGTGCCCGCGGGCGCGTCGGTGAACTCCTCGAGCAGCGCCCGCAGCCGACTGACCTGTGCGTCGTGCGCGGCCACCTGCTCGCCCAGCTGCTCGACGTCGGCCTCCGGCAGCACTGCCGCGGTGGCTTCGGCCCGGCCGACGAATCCGGCCTCGGTGGCGGCTCGGTCGAGGACGGCGCTGGCCCGGTCGAATCGCTCCTGGGCCTGCGCCAGCTCCTGCCGGGCATCGCTGCATTCGGTGAGCGATCCGAGTGACCTGGTGAGCCGCCGATGGCGAGTCTGCAGGTCGGCGTCCTCACCACGGGCCTGGGTAACCCGGACCCGCAGGTCGTCGAGCCGCGCGGTGACCCCGGCGAGGTTCTCGCGCCCGGCCGCAGCCGTCACGACCGCCTCGGCCCGCAGGCGCTGGGCACGCGACAGCCGATCGGCGACGGCGTCGAGCTCAGTTGCCAGCTGGCCGGCCAGCAGACCGGCGCTTCGCGCCTCGAGCACCCCGGCTTGAGCTCTGGCCAGCTCGGTGGCGGCGCTCTCGGCGGTCTTGCCATCGGTCACCGCCAGCAGGGCGGCCAGCTGCTGGGCGCCGGCCTGGACCGCACCGCGCGCGCGTTCCCGCTCGGACTCGGCGCTCTGCTGCGCCTTCTCGGCCCGCCGCTGGGCCTGCTCGGTGACCGGCGGAACCCGGTGGGCGGCGGGCGCCGGGTGCTGGCAGGAACCGCACACCGGGCACGGATCGGCCGCGGCCAGGCCGGTCGCCAGCTCGGCGGCCATCCCGTCGAGCCGCCGGGCTCGCAACGTCTGGACGGTCTCGACGGCGCCTTGGTGCCGGTCGATCGCGGCGCGCAACTCGTCCTCGGCGACCTTGTGAGCTGTGCTGAGCCGTTCGTGGTCGAGGACTGCCCGAGCGACGGTGGTGGCGCGGGCCGCATCCTGCTCCCGATCGGGCAGGGTGACGGCGATCAGCGTGGCCTGCGCCCGCTCGGAGGACAGTCGGGAGTGGCGGTCCGCGAGTTCGACCGCCTCGGCCTCGGCGTCGGCCCGGTCTCGCTCGGCGGCCTCGATCTCGCGCTCAGCGGCTCGGTGCCGGTCGTCGAGTTGCCGCAGGTCGAGCTCGGCGCTGAGCAGCTCGGTCAGCGCGCCGAGTTCGGTGCGGAGGGCGGTGAGCCGCTGCGGCGTCCCGGCGTCTGGATCTTGGCCGGCCCGCTCGGCCTCGGACTGGGCTCGGCGCCGGCGTTCGACGGCCGCCTGCAGCCGGTGTTCGGCCGCTTCCAGGTCGCCCAGCAGGGGCGCCAGTACCCGGGCGTGGCCGGCCGCCGTGAGCGCGGCCCGGCGGTTGCGCTGCTGGTCGGCCTGGGCCAGCAGGCGGCCGAGGTCGGCCGTCAGCTCAACTCGCCGTCGACGCTGCGTCAGCGCCTCGGCGGCGGCGTCCACCTGCTGCCGGGCTCTCTCGTACGCTGTTTCGGCCGCTCGTACGTCGAGGAGCGCCTGCCCGCGCTCGACCCGGGCGTCGGCCGCCCACTCGATCACCAGGGCGGCGGCCGCCTCCGGCGATTCGGGCGGGTCGACGTCCAGGTCGTCGAGCCGGGCCTGCTGGGCTCGGGCGAACAGCCGCGCCGTGATCCCGTTCGCCAGCTGCACCTGATGCTCGGACTCCCGACGCCGGTCCGCGAACCAGCGTTCCACCTCGGCGAACCGGTCGGTGCCGAACAGCTTCTGCAGCATCGGACGGCGCTCCTCGGCGGTGGCTCGCAGGAACGCGGCGAACTCGCCCTGGGGGAGCAGGATCAGCTTGGTGAACTGCTCGGCCCCCAGGCCGATCAGCTGCTGCAGCAGATCGGCGGCCTCGTCTATCCGGTTGGTCAGCGGGTTCCAGTCGGCGCCGACTCGTTCTCGAAGCACGACATGCGCCTGCTCGCGGACCGTCCCGGTGCCACGCTTCTTCGGGCGCTGCCACTCCGGCGCCCGGGTTACCTCGAATCGCCGCCCGGAGACCGAGAATTCACAGCAGACCTCGGGTGCCACGTGGGCCGGCGCATGATCGCTGCGCAGCCGGTTCACGCTGCCTCGGAGCCCGGGTACCCGCCCGTACAGCGCGAAACAGATCGCATCCAGCACGCTGGTCTTGCCGGCTCCGGTCGGCCCGTGCAGCAGAAAGAGCCCGGCCGCAGACAGTTCATCGAAGTCGATGCGCTGGCGGTCGGCGAACGGCCCGAAGGCGACCAGCTCGAGCCGGTGCAGCCGCATCAGGCGATCCGTTCGATGTCGCTGGGCCTGGGCAACCAGGCGGGCCCGATCCCGGCGTGCTCGGGCGTCACGCCCTCCATCCGGTCCAGCAGCGAGGCCTCCAGGGCCTGCTGCAACAGCAGCGCCTCCTCGGGGCTGGCCGGCCGCTGCCGGACATGCTCCAGGAAGCCACAGCACACCTCGAGGTCGCCGAGCCCGGCGAGCTTGGCGGTGTACCCGGGGTCGACGCCGGCCACCGGCCCACTCGGCTCCAGACGGATCTCCAGCACGTGCGGAAAGCGCCGGCGCAGCCGTTCCATCGGCTCGGCCGGCCGATTCGGATCGGTCAGGGTGACCTGGCACCAGGCCGGCTCGGCCGCAGCGAACCGGCTCTGCTCGAGCAGTTCGTCGAGGGTGCCACGCAGCCGCGCCAGCCGGCGCGGGACCGGCGCCTCGACACTGGTTACCTGGTCCACCCCGTGCCGGCCGAGGGTCACCAGCCAGCTGCCCTTGTGATGATCAGCTTCACCGAACGAGAAGGCCATCGGCGACCCGCTGTAGCGCACGGTCGGGCTCAGCTGCTGGCGACCGTGCAGGTGGCCGAGCGCCACATAGTCGACCCCGGCGAACGTCTCGGCGCCGACCTGACCGAGGCCGCCGACTGCGAGTTCGCGCTCGCTGTCCGACGCCGTCCCCCCGGTGACGAAGGCGTGTGCGCTGACCACCGTTCGCAGCCCCGCCCTGGCCTGGACATCTGACCGCACCGCGGCCATCGCCGCAGTCAGCACCCCGGCTTGGGTGCGCTCGGCGCCCAGCTGATCGGCGACCAGCGCCGGTTCCAGGTACGGCAGCGGATAGAACGCCACCTCGCCGTGCGCGTCTGACAGCAGCACCGGCTCACCGACCCGGGCCGGATCAGTGCGCACGTGCAGGCCGGCTTCGGACATCAATCGGGATCCGAACCCGAGCCGGCGCGGGGAGTCGTGGTTACCACTGGACAGCACCACCTCGGCGCCCGCGCCGGTCAGCCTCCCGAGCGCGTCGTCCAGTAGTTGGACGGCGTCCACCCCCGGAAGCGCTCGGTCGTACACGTCACCGGCGACAACCACGACGTCGACGCGCTCGGAGCGGACCACCTCGACCAAGTGATCGAGGTGCTGAGCCTGGGCAGCCAGCAGATCGACTCGGTGGAAGGACCGGCCGAGGTGCCAGTCGGAGGTGTGGAGGATGCGCACGGCGCTCACCGTAGGCAGAGCCGGTGACAATCTCGACGCAGGCACGCCGCAGCTGTGGACAAACCCCCGCAGGCTGACATTTGTCCAGCCGCGCCGTATGGCCACCGGCTCCTGGATGTGGTTACGTCCATTCGTGGGTGACGAGGTCTCGGCAAGTCGGTTCTCCCGGGAAGAGCGGCAGCGCTACCGGGAGAAGGTGCAATTGTGCTTGGACGTTTTCGAGCGCCTGATCACGACCTGGCGTTTCGACGACAAACCACTCATCGGTCTGGAAGTCGAACTCAATCTGGTGGACGCCGATTATCAGCCGGCGCTGGTGAACATGGCGGTGCTCGAAGAGATCGCCGACCCGAATTACCAGACCGAGCTCGGTGCCTACAACATCGAACTGAATGTCGACCCGACCCCCTTGGTCGACCTCGCCGAATTCGAAGACGTGTTGCGGACCAGCCTGAACGCCGCCGAGACGAAAGCGAATGTCCGAGACGCGCACATCGTGATGGTCGGGATCCTGCCGACCCTGATGCAGGAACATCTGACCGAAGACGCCTGGATGAGCCCTTCGACCCGATATCTGGCGCTGAACGACTCGATCTTCGCTGCCCGGGGCGAGGATCTGCACCTGGACATTCACGGCACCGAGCGGTTGTCGGTGTACTCCTCCACGCTGGCCCCGGAGTCCGCCTGCACCAGCGTGCAGTTGCATGTCCAGGTCGATCCCCAGGATTTCGCCCCGGCCTGGAACGCGGCCCAACTGCTGGCCGGCCCGCAACTCGCGCTCGGTGCGAACGCGCCCTACTTCTTCGGCCGCGAGCTGTGGCGAGAGACTCGGATCGACCTGTTCGCCCAGTCCACCGACACCCGCCCGATGGAGCTGCGCAACCAGGGGGTGCGACCGCGGGTCTGGTTCGGCGAGCGCTGGATCACCTCAATCTTCGACCTCTTTGAAGAGAATGTCCGGTATTTCCCGTCGCTGCTGCCGGAGGTCACCGACGAGGACCCGGTGGCCGAGCTGGACGCCGGTCGGGCACCGGCGCTGCAGGAGTTACGCCTGCACAACGGCACGGTGTACCGCTGGAACCGGCCGATCTACCAGGTGGTCGACGGCGTCCCGCACGTCCGAGTGGAGAACCGGGTGCTGCCGGCCGGGCCGACTGTGGTCGACACCCTCGCCAACGCGGCGTTCTTCCACGGCGCGCTGCGCACGTTGATGGCCGACGAGCGCCCGCTCTGGTCGAAGATGGCGTTCAGTACCGCCGAGGAGAACTTCTTCGCCTGTGCCCGGCAGGGCATGGACGCCGGGGTGTACTGGCCTGGGCTGGGGGAGACCGGCCCCGAGGAGCTCGTGCTGCGCCGGTTGCTGCCGATGGCGCATCACGGGCTGGAGATGGCCGGTGTGCCGGCCCCGGTCCGGGAGCGCTATCTGGGCATCATCGAGGCCCGGGCCAAGAACGGGCGCAACGGTGCCGCCTGGCAGGTGGCCACGGTGCAGGCCTTCCAGCAGCGCGGCCTGGACCGGTCCGCTGCGCTGACCGCGATGGTCAAGCTGTACTGCGAGGGGATGCACGCGAACGAACCGGTCCACACCTGGCCCATTCCCTGAGCTGGAGATAGGCCAAGCTGGGTCTTCATGACGGACGTGGAGAAAGTCATTGGTGACTGCGCGGTCTATGAGAAGGGCTTGCGCAGCAGCGAGCGGATGCCGCTCGCCCCGGCCGCCGAGGCGGCGAAGGCGACCAGCGGGTTCGTCTGGATCGGGCTGCAGCAGCCGACCGAGGCCGACCTGAATCAGGTGGCTACCGAGTTCGACCTGCCCGCGCTGGCCGTTGAGGACGCGATCAAGGCGCATCAGCGACCCAAGCTGGAGGTCTACGAGGGTGTGGTCTTCATCGTGCTTCGCCCGGTCTCGTACGTCGACAGCGAGGAACTGGTCCGGGCCGAGGAGATCGCCCTGTTCTTCGGGGAGCACTTCGTGGTCTCGGTGCGGCACGGTCGTACCCCGCTGCTCACCCAGGTGCGTCGGGAACTGGACGGCGGGCAGTTACCGTCCGGCCTGCTCGGTCCGACCGCCGTGCTGCACCGGGTGGCCGACCTGATCGTTGACCAGTACTCCGAGGTCGCCAAGGCAATCGATGACGACGTTGCGGAGATCGAGGCGCAGGTCTTCGGTGAACGTGAGGGTGACCACGCCGAACGGATCTACAAGCTGAAGCGGGAGGTGCTGGAGTTCCGCCGAGCGGTGCTGCCGTTGGTCGACCCGATGTATCGCTTGATGACCGGGGTCGTCCCGCACATCGATCCGGAGGCGCGGCAGTTCTTCCGGGACGTTCATGATCACGTGCTCCGCGCGGCGGACGAGATCGAACGCCACGATCGGCTGCTGAGTGACATTCTGCAAGCCAACGTGGCCCGGGTCAGCGTCGGGCAGAACAGGGTCTCGGTCCGGCAGAACGAGGACATGCGAAAGATCTCCGCCTGGGCCGCGATCGCGCTGGTGCCGACCGCGATCGCCGGTATCTACGGGATGAACTTCGACAACATGCCGGAACTGCGGTGGCGTTACGGATATTTCATCATCCTCGCCGTGATCGGGGGGTCCTGCTTAACCTTGTATCGGGCTTTCAAACGCAATGGCTGGCTTTAGGGTGATATGGCCCGGTCTAAATGGTTGAAATGGATCACCCGGATCGGTAGACAGTCTATGAACGGCTGAACCGAGCAGAGCTGTGGCCAATCCGCGAGGGCTCCGGCTGCGAACCATCGCTGAGCGACGGATCAGTATCTCGGCCGTGGGAGAAGAGGGAATCGGCATGGTGGGACGGCGGAACAGCGCCTCCGGCGCCCGGATCGGGGTGGTGCCGGCTGCCGGTCCACCCGATCGGGTGCTACCCAATCTGGTCCCGGCTGCCGAGCGCACCTCGGAACAACTGCTGGAACTCGTGGCTCGCGGCGATGAGCAGGCCTTCGAAGTGCTCTACGAGCGGGTCGCCGGGGTGGTCTTCGGTCTGGCGCGCGCCGTCCTGCGGGATCCGCACCAGGCCGAGGAGGTCGCTCAGGAGGTCCTGCTGGAGGTGTGGCGGACGGCGCCACGGTACGACGTCACCAAGGGCAGCGCCCGAGCGTGGATCTCGACCATGGCCCACCGCCGGGCGGTCGACCGGGTCCGCAGTTCGCAGGCTTCCCGAACCCGGGACGAGGTGGCGGCGTCCCAAACCGAACGCGACTACGACGACGTGGTGGAGACGGTGGAGACCAGGCTGGAGGCGGAACGGGTCCGGCACTGCCTGGACGGCCTGACCCCGCGCCAGCGGGACGCCGTCACGCTGGCGTACTACGGCGGGCATTCGTACCCGAATGTCGCCGACCTGCTCAAGCTCCCGCTCGGCACCGTGAAGACGCGGATGCGGGACGGGCTCATCCGGTTACGCGATTGCTTGGGGGTGGGCTCCGATGCCTGACATGCACCTATTGACCGGCGCGTATGCCCTGGACGCCCTTGACGACGTCGAGCGTGCCGGGTTCGAGCGACACCTTCGCACGTGCGGCAGCTGTGCCGCCGAGGTGATCGAATTGCAGGCGGCGGCGGCCGGGCTGGCCGATCGGGTCGAGACCGCGCCGCCGAGCCGGCTGAAGGCCGCGGTACTGGCCGAGGTGCGGCGTACCCGGCAGATCTCGCCGAATGAGCGGGTGCATCTGCGCCGCCCGTCGCTGCAGCGAATGCTGTCCACCGCCGCCGCGGCTGTGGTGATCGCGGTGACCGCCGGTCTGGGGGGAGTGGCCTGGCAGGCGCACAAGTCGGCCGAGGCCTCACAGATCGCCGCCGAGCAGGCGGCCGAGCGGTCCGCTGAACTCACCCAGGTGCTGACCGACCCGACCGGCCGTAAGACGGTCCAGGCCGCCTCGGTCGGTGGGATCGCCACCGTGGTCGCTGCTGCGGGCAAGGCGGTCCTCGCGGCGGACCGGCTACCCGAACCGCCGAGCGGAAAGACGTACCAGGTCTGGTTGATCAACGGCAACTCCGTGATCAACTCAGCCGGATTGCTGGAGCTGACCAACGGGCACGGGCAGTCGCTGGTGCCCGGCGTGGCGGCCGGTGACACGGTCGCCGTCACGGTGGAACCGGACGGTGGCTCGAAACAGCCCACCACCAAGCCGATCCTGACCATCAAGCTGGCCTGACCCAGTGCTCGTGGTCAGTCGAAAATAGCCCCGACCCCATTCCGTGATCATGCACGGTTGCCCACGTCCGGCCCGTGATCATGCACGGTTGCCCACGTCCGGCCCGTGATCATGCACGGTTGCCCACGTCCGGCCCGTGATCATGCACGGTTGCCCACTTCAAAGCGGGTAACCGTGCATGATCACGGCAATGCCGGTGAGTTAA
>DATINJ010000378.1:0-1821 GCA_035474375.1 Kineosporiaceae bacterium
GTCGGCGCGACCGCCCCACAGGCCGCCGGCGTCATCCACACCGACTTCCAGCGCGGCTTCATCAAGGCCGAGATCGTCTCCTACGACCAGCTGGTCGAGGCCGGCTCGATGGCCGAGGCCAAGGCCCGCGGCTGGGTGCGCATGGAGGGCAAGGACTACGTCATGCAGGACGGCGACGTCGTGGAGTTCCGCTTCAACGTGTAGATGGTGGCGTTTCCGCAGGTCGGATCGTCAGCCGGGACGAGATCTCTCAGAGCCCGGTGACCGTCGCCTTGAGGTGAACTAAATCTGGGCGGGTCGGCGACAGCGGAGGCGGGCGCCGGGCACTCGGGATCAGTGACCTGGCCGCGCTGCTGATTGGTCTGCATGCTTTACGCATGGACGCCGCTCCGGTCTGCCCCCGCCCCGTACTGCAGCGCGACGCCGAGGCTCTGATCGGCCTGCTCGCGATTGTGGAGGGCGAGGCGATGGTGTCCCGGCTCGACGCGGATTTCGTAGATCACCTGTCCCGGCGGTTTGTCTCGGTGGGGCTGATGGCCGACGGCGCGACCGACCGGGGGTTCCGGCAGGCACTCAACGACCTGAACCACCGACTGCGGTACGCGCTTGGCGAGTACGACGATCCGCCGCAGCCGATGCCGGTGCCGTAGTCCCTCGCCAGGACCGCTAGCCGATGGGGACATGAGGCCGGGTCGCGCTCGGGCGGGCCCCCGCGCCTGACCTTCGTTCAGCCGCACCCCGAAGCGCCGGATGCTCTTGGGCAGAGCTTGATCTTTCAGGTCACCTCGATGCGACGGTCAGAGCCCGGTGACGTCCTCACCGGAAGGAGTGGGTCCGGTGCCGACGACCAAGGCCTGGAGCAGGCTGGCTTCGTGGCGGAGCCGCTGTGCCGCGTCGGGCTCCGTGCCACTCAGTGACTCGGCGGCAGCACGGCGCTCGTTCGCCTCCTGTAGGACGATGTCGATCATGTCCTGTTCGGTGAGCAGGCGTCGTGGTACATCAGTCCGGCCGGCCCCGACCGCGGACAGTTCCATGGCACTGGCCTGGTGCGACGTGCCCGATGGGACGGACTCCGCATTGTCGATGGCTCCGAGCGCCGTCCGGTACGCGGCGAGTGCGCCACGGTCGCGCTGCTTCATCGCTTGAATGACGGCGGCCTTGAGAGCATCTCGAATCGACGCCGCGTCGCTGCCTGTCACGTCCTCATTAGATCTGATGCCGCATGGGACGCTGCGCGCGCCGTCCCGACCGGGGATCGATCAGCGGCACGATTGAGAGCCCGAAGCCGCACTCGATCGGCTCGGCGTCAGCAACGCATGAGAGTCAGGACGGCCGTCATACCCGGATCGCTCCGCTTCGCGAAGCCCGAGGTTAAGTCAGCTGGTCGGAGCGGCCGGCTTTGATGCGGGACCATTGGGCGATGGGGCGTCCGTTCGTACGCCAGACCTCGGGGTTGTTGGCGTTACCCCAGGGCTGAGGCCAGCCCTCGGGTGAGTCCTCCCACAACTCCTGCCGTCCGTAGACGGTCATGTCCAGCAGCCCATGGGTGGGAGCCATGACCTCGACGCCGCGACCGCCGGTGTAGTACGTCTCGAACACCCGCTCGCCGTCGCGGACGTAGCACACGAGGTGGTGACGCTGCCAGTCGCGACCCTCCAGGAGCTGCGCTGCCGTCTTCTCGACCGAGTACCACGGCATGTCCAGGCCGAGGAAGTCCCGGTAGCGGATGCTCTCCTCGTACGGGCCCTTGCAGAGCGTGGCGTATGTGGCGTCGCGGGAATGGATATAGGACAGCTCGCGGACCTGGCTGTTGAAGAACGT
>DATINJ010000379.1:0-12311 GCA_035474375.1 Kineosporiaceae bacterium
CCGCCCAACCCGAAGAACAGGTCCCGTCCTTCGGTGCCGACCAGGTAATCGTCACCTGCCGTGCCGACGAAGATCCCGCCCGGGGTTTCGCACAGGTCTATCGCTGAGGCTGGTGACCCACCGCCGATCAGTCCGGCTGCGGCGAGCGTGATTGCCGACACCATCACCATTGCGCGTCGAATTCGCATTTGCTGTCCTTTCCTGGTGACCCGAGCTACCCCCGCGCCACGATCCCGTGGCCGGCGGAAACTGCCGGCCACGGGAAAGGTCGCACGGAGGCGTCAGCGTGGCGTCAGCACGCTGCCGGAGAACCACTCAGCAGTTGGTCTGGGTCTCGGTGGCCGCCGAGCAGACTCCACCATTGAGACCGCCGAAGCCCACGTCGTTCGGGCCGTTCTGGCCGTCGATGGTGTCGAAGTCTTCGTTGCCGTAGAGCGTGTCGTTGCCATCGCCACCGAGCATGTTGTCGGCTCCGGTACCGCCGTTAAGCGTGTCCACCCCGTTGCCGCCGTTCAGTTGGTCGACCTCGGCGTTCCCGTTGACGACGTCGTTGTCGTCGTCACCGCTGACCCGGTCCCGGCACTCATCACCGGAAACCGTGTCGTTGCCGTTTCCGCCGCTGATGGTGTCTCGCCCGGTGCCACCGTTGATCGTGTCGTTGCCCGGCCCGCCGTTGATGACGTCGTCCCCGCCGTTACCGACGATGATGTCGTTGCCGGCCAGGCCGTTGAACACGTCGTTGAACTGGGTGCCGATCAGCACGTTGTCATTGAGGTCACCGGTGATCATGACGCCGTTCATCACCGGGCCACAGTCGCCTTCGCCGTCGGCCGCAGCCGGGCCCACCGACTGAAGTGCCAGCCCAGCGGTGGCCAGGACCACGGCGGCGGACATGGTGATCAGATTCTGGATTCGCATCAGATGTCTCCACTTTCGCGCTTCCCGCGATTCACCGGTCGGCGTTCGCGGGGCCCCCGGGTCGGCGGCCACGCACACCGTCGCGGTCGGAGGTCAGCGTCGGATCAGCACGAGATCAGCGGCGAATCATTTCACCTCGCTGAGGACTTGGTCATCGGCGGCGTGCTGGACCGCGGCTGCGGCCAGCGCTCGGATGATCGGGTGCGGGCGACTGCCGTCCCCGGCGAGTTCGGGCTGGAACAAGGTGGCCAGGAAGAACGGGTGATCCGGTAGTTCGGCGATGCGGGCCTCGCCCGCCTCGTCGATGCCGGTGAACCGTAGCCCGTGCGCCCGAAGTCGGTCCAGATAGGCCGGATTCGCGCCGTATGAGCAGTGATACCGCTCCAGGGTGCGCTCGGCTCCGAGCACCCGCTCGGCCAAGGATCCGGCCGTGATCGTGACGGTGCCTTCGTGGCCGACCAGGGAACAGGCCAGCGGGACGATCAGGAACTCCGACGCGTCCGGTTGGTTCTCGGCATGATCGACATCGGCGAGCTCGCACACGTTTCGGGCGAATTCCAGGACGGCGTGCTGAAATCCGGCGCAGGTACCGAGAAAAGGAATCTGCTGCTCCCGCGCCGTGCGGACCGCGGTGAGTGCGCCGGCTTCGCTGCGATACGGGCTGCCGGGCAGCAGCCAGATGGCATCGAATCCGCTCAGGCCCTCGGCCGATTCGGCGTCCTCGGTCGGGATCCAGTACGCGTCCAGGATCAGCTGGTCGCGGGTGGCCAGGGCGTCAAGGAGTTCAGGGATCCGGGTGTGGGCTCGGACGCTGGGGGATCGGTCGCCGACCAGCGCGAGGCGGGCGGTCGAAGAGATCACAGGCTTGGTCATCTGGTCATCCTGACCGGCGAATCGAGTTCAGCGCCAACGATGATTTGTGACCAGTTCATTAGCGATACTGATACTCATGGATCCGCATCTGCTGCGCACGTTCCTGGCCGTGGCCCGGTGCGGGTCGTTCTCCGAGGCGGCCCGCGAGCTCGATTACACTCAGTCAGCGGTGTCGCAGCAGATTGCCGCCCTGGAGAGCGACCTCGGGGCGGCCGTCCTGCACCGGCGCCCGGTCTCGCCGACGGCAGTCGGCGTTCGACTACTCGAGCATGCCGGGCCGCTGCTGCTGCGATTGGACGCCGCTCGAGCGGACATCATGCGGCTGACCGGAGCGCCGACCACCGGCATTGTGATCGGCCTCTCGCCGCTGGCCCTGACATCTCGGCTGACCGGAGCGCTGGCGGAAATTATCCATCAAGAGCCAGGTTTGGACGTCGCTGTGCAGGTTGTCGGGCGATCCTCGATCAGTCGGGACGTCGCGACCGCCGCGCTGGACCTGGGCCTGGTCGACGGTATGGCCGCGCCGAACGACCCGCTCCACCTACCCGACGTCGGCCCGCTCACGGTGCTGGCCGTCGCCGAGCAACCACTGGCCGTCCCGCTTCCGGTGCACCACCCGTTGGCCGGCCGCAGCGGCCTGCACCTCGTCGACCTCGCCGATGCCCGATGGATCGATGCGCCCGACACCGCCATCCCGCTCGCGCAGTTACGCCGCGTGAGCGGAGTCGACGGCTACCGTGCGTCCCTTCGCTACCAGGGGACCGACCTGCGGGGCCTCCTCGCGCTCACCGCTGCCGGGCACGGGCTTGCGTTGCTGCCGCAGTCGGCGATCGAGGGCGTTCCCGGCGTCCGCGCGGTTCCCGTCTCCGCGACCCGCCTGGTGCACCGCACCGAGATCCTGCACAGCAAGGTCTTGGACGGCGCCGCTGCCCGGTTGGCGGCAGCTCTCACCGCGGCACCCGGACGGCGGTGAGCGCAGCTAAGGCGTCCGCTGAACGATCGCCTTCTGGCACTGGTCGAAGCGCTGCTGGAGGAGGACCAGATTCACCTCGATGGCGCGGAGGCATGGGCAAAGTACACCGGGGCCTGCGATTACGACCAGGACCTGCTCTTGATTCGAACGGTGGCGTCAGCGGCCGCGACGGTCAGCCAATCGTCAGGCAGAACGGGTGACCGGCCGGGTCGGTGAAGACCCGGAAGGTCTCGGTACCTCCGTTCGTCGTCGAGGCACCCAGCTCCAGTGCTCGTGCCTGGCCGGCGTCGAGGTCGTCGACCATGATGTCGAGATGTGCCTGCTGCGGATGTGCCGGATCCGGCCAGCGCGGCGGGTTGTACCCGCTGATCTGCTGAAACATCACGCTCTTGCCGTCGCCGGTGATGAGCGCGCCCTCCGGCCCCTGGTACGTGACGGCCATGCCGAGGAGCTCCGCATAGAAATGGGCCAGCGCAGCGGCATCGGGCGCGTCGATCGTCACGGCGTACAACCCCATCGCCGGGCCGACACCCTCTCTCTGGCAGAGGTCGAACGGATGGCCTGCCGGATCTGCCAGCGTGACCCAACTCGGGCCGTCGGCCAACCGGGTGGCACCCAGGCTGACAGCCCGTTCGGCGGCTGCCTGATACCCGTCGACCAGCAGGTCGAGGTGAAATTGCTGAGGGTGTTCCTGGCCAGGCCACTGCGGCGGGACATGGTCAGGAGCGAGTTGGAACGCGACCTCCTGGCCGTCTGCGGCCCGAATGATGATCCAACCGGATTCCTTCGTAGTGATCTGCCAACCGGTGAGTTCGGCGTAGAACGAAGCGAGCGTGTCGATGTCCGGTGCGTCTAGCGCAACCAGTTCCAGGCGTCCTCTCAGAGTCATGCCCACATTCTGCCCGCACCCTCCGACAAACTGCGGAGGTCCGAGGTGAATCGGCAGTCTCGCGGTTACTCCGGTCCTACTACCCGGTTGCGGCCGCTCTCTTTGGCGGCGAGTAGCCGCCGGTCCGCCAGAGCCAGTAGTTCGGTGCTGGTTGCGACCTCGGTGCCGAGCGCGACACCGAAGCTTGCCGTCACCGCCAGCCCGGGGGACAGGGCAGCCCAGTCGTGTGACTGCAGGCTCACGCGTGCCCGTTCGGCCGCCGCCAGCAGGCCGGTGGCCGACGTGCCCGACATCAGCAAGGCGAACTCCTCGCCGCCGAAGCGCAGCGCGGTATCACCGTCGCGACAGGAGGCGCGCAGTAGTTTGGCCAGCTCCCGCAGGACGGCGTCGCCCACCAGGTGCGAGTGGCCATCGTTGATTCGCTTGAAATGATCCACATCAACCATCACGATGGAACACGATCGAAGGTCGGTGGCCAGCAATTGGTCAAGTCGACGGCGGTTGGGCAAGCCGGTCAACGGGTCCTCGAAAGCCTGTCGCTGGAGGTCCTCCGAGCGGCGATTCAGTTGCTCGTTCGAACGCTGCAAGGCGGTGGCCTGGGCCTGCAACACCGTGGCTCGAGCCTCGGCCTGAACGGTTTCCAGGCGCACCGCGGCCACGCTGGCGGCACGCTGTGCATTTTCCGAACTACGCTTGGAAACCAAGACGAAGAGACGCTTTTGGTGATCCAGGGCGCCGCGAAGATCGCCGATCTCCTCGAGCAAGGCGGCCAGTGCGCGGCAGGCGTTGATCTCCTGGATCCGGTTCGACGCCTCGGCCAGGCACTGGGCCAGGAGTTCGACCGCCTCAGCGGAGCGACCGAGGGCGGCGAGCACCAGTCCGCGGGTCTCGCGATGGTGGCTCGTGATGGCCAACGTGTCGCGGGCGTGGTCCGCCGGCCAGCTGTCCAGCAGCGCCAGCGCCTCCTCGGGGCGGCCAACGTCCGCCAGTGACTCGGCGAGGTTGGCCAGGCAGGTGGCTTCGCCGAACCGGCTTCCCGCCTGACGTGCCATCAGCATGGCGGTCCTGGACAGCGTCACGGTGTGCTCGGCGTGCGCCCGGGCCAGCGTAAGGTTTCCGCTGTCTTCGGCGGCTCGCCCCATCCCACCGTAGACGTACGAAACGGTGTCTATTGCGGCGCTTTCGGCGGCCTTGTCGGAGCGCCGGCGGGCGGATTCGCAGTAGCGCTCACCGAATTCCAAGGCCTTGTCCCACTGCCGCAATTCGGCGTAGACGTTGGTCAACGCGCGCATCGCCACCATGGTCGCCTCGAGGTCGCCGCTCGCATCGGCCGCTCGCATCGCGGCCAGGCCGTGTTCCAGGGCGGCATCGGTCTCCCCGACCTCGAGGAGAATCCGCGCGGCCGCTTCGTGAGCCTTGGTTGTTGAGGTCAGGTCATCCAGCTGAGAGCACATTTCGATGGCCCGCAGAGCAGTCGCCATGCCCTCGGCCAGCTCGTTGCGAGCGTAAAGAATTCGCGCCTGCGCGGTCACCGCCCGGGCATGCATGAGACGGTCGCCAATTGCTTCTGCCAGCGCCGCAGCCTGTTCCACCTGTGCCTTTGCGGCATCGAGGTTCGACTCCTGCATGGCGGCCTGGGCCGACACCAGCAAGGTGGCGGGTGATGCGCCTTGCGATCCGGATGGACGGACGGGCGGTGAGGCGGGCACGATCCGTACGCCTCCGATCCTGGGTCAACCAGTCATCGGCGCTTTGCCTGCCCTTCTGAACCAGAAGTCGCTAGTGCGGGTGGTCACGAACGCTCGCTGGTGTGCCCGGTAGCCACCGGATTCACGATCAAACTCGGCGAATCCGGTGGTTACCGGGCAGAACGTCAGCGGATGGCGACGAGGGAACCGGTTCCGCTGGGGTTGCCCTGGTCATCGGTCGGCGCCAGAGTGCCGGCGAAGAGGGTACCGGCGCCCCAGGTCAGGGACAGCGCAGAGGGCAGGTCGAGGTAGGGCCGAACCCGGCCGTGGTCGATCACCGAGATCCGCCCGGCGAAGAGTTCGGCGACGAAGATCCGGCCGTGCGGTGCCACGGCGACGTTGGTCGCCCCGAGGAAGCCGCCGGCGATCTTGTGAGCATTTCCGGAAGCGGCGCTGACCCGGTACACACTGCCGCGCGCACCGAGGCTCGGGTCCTCAGGACCGCCGGGCAGCAGGCTGACGATCAGGCCATGCTTACTCACCTCGACGTCGGTCGGCACCGGGTCGAAGTTGTAGACGGCGCCGACGACGCAGTCCGGCAGGCCCAGGCCCGCAGCGGCCTCGGCGGTGATCTCGGCGGGCTGACGGGGGAGGACGGCGAGCGTGCTGATCCGGCCCCGCCGATCCACCTTCAGCAGGTCGTTGCCGCCCGCGTCAGCGACCACCCAGCCGTGGTGGCCGAGCGGGGCCACCGCGTAGGGGTGCGAGTCCACGAGACCGGTGGTGCTGGCCCCGCCGAACTGCTCGAAGGCCTGCTTCTGGCACTCGGTGGGGTTGTCGATGCCGTAGTGGACCTTGGCGTCCGGGTTGTGCGCCTGCTCGTAGGCCAGCAGGTCGGCGGTCACCGTGCCGCCCCGCTTGAGCTTGATCGTCAGCTGCGTGCTGGTTGTGGCCTCCTCGCCGAAGACCGACGAGGTGTACGCGACGTCCCCCAGGTCGTTGACGGCGACCCCGGCGACCTCCCCGCCCGTCGGCCCGTCGGCAACCGTCGCCAGGCCAGAGCGGGTGAGCCGCGAAACCCGAGACGTGCCGCCGTCGGCGACATAGAGCGAACCCCGGGCGTAGTCGAGTTGATAGGGCGCGATCACCGACCGGTCGAGGGTCCGTACGGACGGCGAGTGATGCCCAGGAGCGGCGGCCGCGAGTGAAATCGGCGTCGCGACAGTCGTTGCGCCCGCGACGGTGGCTGTCAGAAGTACTGCGCATAGACGTGATCGAGTCATCTGAACCCCTTTGAACAGACCAAGATCGGACGTTTGATACAGATCGCAGAAAATCCTGACAGAACTCCGCCGTTCGGGCGGCGGGATTCCAAATCCGTGGGCCGATATTTGGCCTATGTGTGGGTTTAGAATCCGCTGGATGGAACCGGCTGACCTTGGCCCCAGATCGCTGCGGTCAGGGTGGCGAGGGTGTCGCTCATCCGCATGGTGTGGTCCGGCGCCGAGGAGAGCATGCTGGGCACCTAAAATTGAGTTGAATGTTCAACTCCTCCGAATAGAGAAAGTCCTGATGAACACACTTTTATGGATCATTGCCGGCGTGCTCGCAGCGATCTTCCTCGCGGCCGGCCTGATGAAACTCACCCAGCCGAAGGCGAAGCTGGCCGAAGCGGGAATGGTCTGGGTCGAAGGCGTTGACCCGAAAGCGGTCAAGGCGCTCGGCGCCCTGGAAGTACTCGGTGCCATCGGTCTGATCGTGCCCGCAGCCGTGGACATCGTTCCCGTCCTGGTGCCCCTGGCGGCGAGCGGCCTGGTCGTGGTCATGATCGGTGCCGTGATCACTCACGCCCGGCTGAAGGAGTCGCCGATGGTCGCACTCAACGTGGTGCTTCTGGCGTTGGCCGGATTCGTGGCCTGGGGTCGGTTCGGTCCGCACAGCTTCTGATCCCATGCTCTGGCCGCTTGATGCATCAAATCCATTTGATGTATTCTCTGGGGCGTGGCTTTGGCAAGTCAGGATCTTCCAGCGTTTGTGCGCTTGGCCGCCCACCCGCTGCGGTGGCGGCTGCTGACCGAGCTGGCTGAGAGCGACTACCGGGTTCGGGAACTGGTGGCGCTGATCGGTGAACCGCAGAATCTCCTCTCGTACCATCTGCGACTGCTGCGCAACGGTGGCCTGGTCAGCGCCACCCGCAGCAGTTTCGACGGCCGCGACAGCTACTACCACTTGGATCTGGATCGCTGTGCGGAGGCGCTCGACGAGTCCGGCGCGGCGTTGCACCCGGCCCTGCACCGGGATCTGAACCGAAAGACCTTGCTGCGCCCCGTCGATCTGCCGGGATCGCCGCGAGTCGGCGTGCTGTTCGTCTGCACCGGCAACAGTGCCCGTTCGCCCATCGCTGAAGCCCTGCTCAGTCACCACAGCGGTGGCCAGGTCGAGGTGGCCAGTGCCGGGAGCCGACCCAAGCCTTGCTTTCACCCGAATGCCGTTCGAGTGCTGCGCGACGAGTTCGGCATCGACATCTCCGGGCGGCGCCCTCGCAGCGTGGATGCGTTGTCCGGTCACCGGGTTGACTACCTGGTCAGCCTTTGCGACAAAGCCCGCGAGGCCTGTCCAGACTTTCCGGACCAGGCCAAGCGGGTGCACTGGAGCATCCCCGATCCTGCCCTGCCCGGCGGCGCTGACCAGGCTAGTTATCCGGCCTTCCGGCGCACCGCCACCGAAATCGACACCAGGATCAGGTACTTGCTGCCCACCCTCACCGAATCCCGCTCGTGAAGGAGAGTTTGCCGTGACCGCACCCGAGGAGTACGCCAGCGTTCGCTACCTCGTTGACGACGTCCAGGCAGCCGTCGACTTCTACACCACGCATCTGGGGTTTACGCTGAACACCAGCGCCGCGCCCGCTTTCGCCGACGTAGTGCGGGGCCCGTTGCGGTTATTGCTTTCCGGGCCGGCCAGCTCCGGCGCCCGGGCCACTCCCGCTGACGCCGCCGGCCCAGGACACAACCGGATCCACCTGATCGTCGACGACCTGGCGGTCGAGATCGACCGGCTGAGCGGCACCGGACTGGCTTTCCGTGGTGACGTGGTGGCTGGCCCCGGCGGGCGTCAAATTCTGCTTGCCGACCCCGCAGGCAACCTCATCGAGCTGTTCCAGCCCGCCCGTCCAGCAACGAGTTAACCTGCTGGATAACAGCTTTACCCACCGGCAGGGTCACCATCGCGGTTCTAACTCGGCAACTGGGGGCCCGATGGGAACCTCCGTCATCCTGATCGATCTGCGCGGCGCCGCCGGCGTGCGAAGGTCGATCACCATGGGTGCGGGCGGCGGGCGCCGGCCCGAGAAGAGCCGCTTCATCCAGCCGACGACAGCTGCTGGCGGCGCGTACAGCAGAGCACCCGCGGAGTTGCTGGTCAGCGCGAAATGCAGGAGCAACGAGAGCGCGACCGAGACCACGGTGAACAGCACCGGCAACACAGCGATCACCGGGTCCGGCAGGCCGTCACCGAGACCGATGCTCAGCACCCAGGTGAAGCAGATGATCAGCGGGGTGTGCGCCAGATAGATCGGCAGGGTGCGAGACCCCAGGTACGACAACAGGGTTACCGACATCAGGCGTCGAGCCAGAGCGAACCCCGCAGCCACGCCAACCACCCGAACCAGCAGGCCCACTCCGGGGAGATCGTCAAGGCCGGACGTGTAGGCGAACGCCGCCAGCACGAACCAACCACCGATCAAGAGCAGCGACGCCTCAAAGCCAAGGTGCTGGACGAAGCCCTCCAGAGCCGGCCGGTGGTAGCAACCGAGCAGAAAGAACACGTAGTACTTGGCCGAGCCGTCCCAACCCAGGTTGTGCTCTGGGATCAGCGCGGAGAACCAGACGGCCGCGATTCCCGCCGCGACAACGATCTGCGGGGTCCGCGGCAACCGGGCGGACGCCCGGGCCAAGACGAAGAACAGCGCTAGCGACCAGAGGAACCAGAGCTCGAAGCGGGGACGGAATGGGGTGAGCGCCAGCGAGCCGATCATCCGAACCAGGGTGAATTCGTCGCCGTTGAAACGAGCCGCGATCAGCGCGACCAGCGAGCCGACCGGCTGCCAGATCAGGTAGACCCAGACCAGGAAGCCGATCTTGCGAGGGACCAGCTCGCTCCACCCGGCGGTGACCCATTTCGCCGCAAGAATTCCGGCGCAGGCAAAGAACAATGGCATCCGCAAGGTGCTCAGCACCTCGTTGACGTCGACCCAGACCGGGATTCTGACCGACGTTTCCTGGATCCAATCGGTGGCGTGGATCAGCGTCACCAACACGATGGCGAGTCCGCGAGCAGCATCGATCCACAGGATCCTGCCTGACAATTCAACTACATTGCGCACATCTCGTACATGCCGTCCCCTCATCGAGGTTGAGGCTAGCCAAAATGTTCTCGCCGGAATGGACATTTACGTAAATTCGGCATTGAGCTGTCTCTCGCCCCAAGGGCCACTTGTGATTCTGGTGGCTGGCCTTGAACTTTGACCTCAGCGGGGGGCGAGCCGGTGCTGCAGGACCAAGGCTGCAGCACCGACGGCACCAGCATCGGCCACGTTGATCGACAGTTCCACGGACACGCCATGCCTGGCCTGAGCCACGAAGTCGGCCTCGATGTGACGCCGGACGACGGTGAGGTAGATCGATCCGGCGGTGGTGAACGACGGTCCCGCCAGCACCAGGGAATCCGCGTCCAGCAGGTTGACGACGGTCGTCACCGCCGCGGCGAGGTGCTCGGCCGACTCCTGGATCAACTCCCCGGACAGCTGGTCGCCGAGCACAGCCGCATTGGCCACCGCGGCGAAGTCGGCGAACGGATCGCCGTCCGGGCTGAGCTGCACGCTCGAGGTGCGGCCCCCGGCGATCTCTGCGCGGGCGTGCTCGGCCACGGCCCGAGGGCCGGCGAGTTCCTCGAGGGTCATCCGTTGGGTGCCGTGCCCCGGTAGCCGCAGGTATCCGAGCGGGCCGGTATTCGAGCTGGCGCCGCGATACACCGACCCCTCGATGACGATGCCGACACCGATGCTGGCGCCCATGTACACGGTGCAGTGCGCCCGTGATCCTTCCAGGCCACCACCCCAGAACTCGCCGACGGCGGCGGCGGTGGCATCGCTGTCCAGATGCACCTGCAGATCGGTGGCATCCTGCAGCGCCTGCCGAACCGGAAAGTCTCGCCAGGGCTCCAGAGTGTGCGCCGCCAGGATCGTTCCGGCCTGCAGATCGAGGATGCCGGGGGCGGCGACGCCGAGGCCGACGACGAGCAGACGATCGATACCAGTGGCTCGTAACAGGAGGTCGACCTGATCGGCAACCGCAATGACGACGTCCTGCGGCGTGCTGGAGCGGGCGCCGCGCACTCGCGCTCGAGCGATCACCGACCCGGCCGCATCGACCACCACCACGACGATCCAGTCCGCATCGAGCTGCACCCCGACGCTGAAGCGGGCGCGAGGGTTCAGGGTGAGCATGACTCGGGGTTGCCCGCCGGTGTACTTGCGGGCGCCCGTCTCCTGGACCAGGTTCTCGGCAAGCAGCACGCGGACGACGTTGGAGATCGTTCCCTGGGTGAGCCCGGTCAGGTCGGCGATCTCCACCCGGCTGATCGGACCACGGAATCGGACCAGGTCCAGTACCAATCCGCGGCTGGATGCGAGCGTCGTCGCGGCTGGCCGACTCACGCAGACCTCGTTTCTGATCGGTGCTCATCGGTGCTCGACCGGCTACGACATAATCTTCGCATGGCGGTCTCAAGCGGATTGCGGACGGCGCGTGCACCTCAGTTCGGGGTGGTGCTGCACCGGCCGCCCACGGAGCGGAGCAACCAGCCGTTCTACGACAGTTTCCTCGCCGGGCTGGAGGAGACTCTCGATCTGCATGGCTCGGCTGTCTTCGTGCAGATCGCAAGTTCGCGCCAGGAGGAGAGCGAGACGTACCCGCGCTGGGCTCGCGAAGATCTGGTCGACGCCGTCGTGATTGTCGATCCGGTGCGCGATGATCCGCGCACCGCGCTGTGTGCATCGCTCGGGATTCCGGTCGTGGTGGTTGGCGAAGGCGTTCGCGGGGCACAGGCCTCGATTGTCGAGGTGGACAACGACTCGGCGATGCGGACTGCGGTGGACTTCCTGGTCGCCCTCGGGCACCGGGTCATCGGTCGGGTGTCCGGCCCGACCGACTTGCTGCATACCCGCTCGCGGACAATGGCTTTCGATACCGCAGCCGAGGAAGCCGGGGTGACGGGTTGGTCGGTCGAAGGTGACTACCGGGCGAAATCCGGTGCCGACTGCACTCGCGAACTGCTGGATCGCACGCCGACCCCGTCCGCGCTGATCTACGACAACGACGTGATGGCCGTGGCCGGTCTGGCCGTTGCCGCCGAGCGGAAGATCGACGTTCCGGCCCGGCTGTCCCTGCTGGCCTGGGACGACTCCGCGCGGTGTCGGTTGGCGGACCCGCCGTTGTCGGTCGTCAACCGGGATGTCCACGAACTGGGGCAGATCGTCGCAGAAGCCCTGCTCGGGATCCAGGCCACGGAGGTCGCCTCCGTGGTGCACACGCCGAAGGCGCGGGTCGTCCCACGCGGAACGACGGCCCCGGCCTTCGATCGCTGACCCAATCACCCCGAGGGCTGAAATGGGCGAGCGTCCGTGCCCGAAACATCTGCGGTGATCATCAATGCCGGTGAGTTAAGCGCTGGAGTGACGGGTGTGACGGTCATCTGCTCCGCTTCGACCCGTGATCATGCACGCTTGCCCTGGCTTGACGAGCAAGCGTGCATGATCACGGCTGTTGGTCAGGGGTCCCGTGATGGCTTAACTCACCGGCATTGCGGTGATCATGCACGGTTGCCCGCTTTGAGGTGGTCAGGTTCAAGTGATTGTCGCAACGCCTCTGATGTAGGAGGTGTTGTGCCAGGTCATCGGCTGGATCAGGGC
>DATINJ010000380.1:0-35708 GCA_035474375.1 Kineosporiaceae bacterium
CTGTGCCGCAACGTCGCGCTGGTCGTCGGCGTCGTCGCGCTGTTCATCTCCGGACCGATCGGCTGGGCATTGGTGGCGGTCGCGGTCGCGGCTGCCGCCGTCGCCTTCTACGACGATGTCGGACGTTACGCCAATGGCGAAATTGGGCTCGGACAGCTGGGTTTGAGCGCGCTCGGCTTGATCCCCTTTGCCCCCGGTGGGGTCCGGCTGGCGCAGGTCGGCCTGCGCCTGGCCGCGATGGGCCGAGGGCTGCGCGCCGGTGGCGAGCTGCTCGCCGCGGGCGGGCGGGCCGCGCGCTCGGCGATCCCGGCGATCCGCAACGGGATCGGTTCCTTGCGCAGCGCAGCCGGCACCGTGGCCGAAAACGCTTGGCGCTTCGTCACCGACCCGATCGACCCGGTCACCGGCGACATGCTGTTGGCACAGCTGGATCTGACCCGGGACGGCGTGCTGCCGGTCCAGCTGGATCGGGTCCACCGCTCCAGCTACCGGTGCGGGCGCTGGTTCGGCCCGTCCTGGGCCTCGAGCCTGGACCAGCGGGTGGAGCTGGACGGGGGCAGCGCGTTCGTGGCGCTGGCCGATGGAACCCTGCTGGTGTACCCGGTTCCGGAGCCGGGTGGCCCGGCCGTCCTCCCCGAGTACGGACCGCGCCTGCAGCTGGCCGCCACCATGCAGGGCACCTGGCTGCTGAGCGATCCGCACACCGGGCGGGTACTGCACTTCGCCGCCACCGGCGCGCCCGACCCGGGCGTCTACCCGGTGCAGCGCATCACCGACGCGCACGGCAACGTGATCGACTGGATCTACCAGGGCAACGAACTCGTCGAGGTCCGGCACGGCGGAGGGTACCGAGTGCGGATCGAAACCACCGGCGGCCTGGTTACCGCGCTGCTGGCGGACCGGGGCGACGGGACCCTGATCGCCGTCCGCCGCTTCGGCTACGACAGCGCACGCCGGCTCACCCAGGTGTACGACGCCGACGGCAGCGCGCAAGTGTTCGATTACGACGACGCCGGCCGGATCACCCGCTGGCAGGACCGGATCGGCACCTGGTACCGGTACGAGTACGACCACCTCGGACGAGCCGTCCGAACCCAGGGCGCCGATCACTGCATGGACGCCGTCCTGGAGTACGGCGAGACGACCCGCCGCTGGACGAACTCCCTGGGCCAGGTGACCAGCTACCACGTTGCGGATGGGCAGCCGACGCGAATCACCGACCCGCTCGGACACGAGACCAGCTTCGACTGGGACCACCGAGGACGGCTGCGCCAGCGCACCGACCCGCTGGGGCGCACCACCGGCTATGAATACGACGACCATGACGATCTGATCGCGGTGATCCGCCCGGACGGCACCCGCTGCGAGGCCCGCTACCACGCACCCGGCCGCCCCGAACTGGTTCGTGAACCGGATGGCGCCGAATCCCGCTGGACCTTCGACGAGCACGGCAATCTCTTGAGTTCGACCGACCCGACCGGCGCGAGGACGGAATACCGCTACGACCGGCACGGCGCTCCGACCGCCGTCATCGACCCGCTCGGCGGCACCACCCTGATTCGCAATGACGCCGCTGGTCTGCCGGTCGAGGTCACCGACCCGATCGGAGCGGTGACCCGGATCCGCCGGGATGCGACCGGCCAGGCGATCGAGGTGATCGACCCGCTGGGCCATGCCGTCACGTTCACCTGGACCCCGGATGGCGAGCTGGCCACCCGAGTACTGCCGGACGGCGCGAGCGAGCGCTGGTCCTACGACGGCGAGGGCAACCTGGTCGAGCATGTCGACGCCGTCGGCGGTCGAACCCGGTTCGAGATCGGCCGGTTCGATACGACGTCCGCACGCACCACTCCGGACGGCGCCCGGATCGCCATGGCCTACGACACCGAGCTGCGCCCGGTGGCGATCATCGACGCGCGCGGGCTGCAGTGGCAGTACGAGTACGATGCCGCTGGCCGGGTGGTACGCGAAATAGATTATGACGGGCGAATTCTCAGCTATCGGTACGATGCTGCCGGGCAACTGCTGGCACGCACCAACGGGGCCGGCGAAACCGTCGAGTTCGTCCGCGACCGGCTCGGCCAGGTGGTCGAGGAGCACGCCGGCGACCGTCGCACGTCCTATACCTACGACATCGCCGGCCGCCTGCTACGCGCCGTCAACGCGGACGCGGACCTGGTCTTCGATCGGGACGTGCTGGGCCGCATCGTGGCCGAGACCTGCGACGGCCGGGTGGTCTCCTCGACGTATGACGCCGCGGGCCAGCGAGTGGCCCGGCAGACCCCGTCGGGCCTGCGCAGCCGCTGGAACTTCGACGCTGCTGGTCGTCCGGTAACGCTGGACAGCGGCACCGCGTCGCTCTCGTTCAGCTGGGACGACGGTGGCCGGGAAATCGAGCGCAGGCTCGGCGCCGCGACCTTGCGCCAGTCCTGGGATCCGACCTCGCGGTTGACCTCGCAGGCCCTGAGCGGATCGGGCAGCGCGCGCGAGCGCCGGTTCCGGTACCGCGCTGACGGGTACCTGACCGGCGCCGGTGATCGTCGGTTCGAACTGGACGCCGTGGGCCGGGTCGTGCACGTCAGCGGGGACGGCGGGCCGGAGCGCTACCGGTACGACGCCGCCGGTGGGGTGACGAACGCGCGGGGGGCGTCCGTCGGCGACACCACCGGCGACCACGAGTTCCAGGGCACCCGCGTGCGCCGGGCCGGGCGGACCCACTACTCCTACGATGCGCAGGGCCGGCTGACCCTGCGACGGATCCGGTTGCTGTCCGGCGGCACCCGCGACTGGCGCTTCGGCTGGGATGCCCAGGACCGGCTGATCACCCTCAGCACGCCGGAGGGAACGCACTGGCGCTACCGCTATGACGCGCTCGGACGCCGGGTGGCCAAGGAGCGCCTGGCTCTTGACGGCGCCGTCGTCGAGCGAGTCGACTTCAGCTGGGACGGCGCGCTGCCCGCCGAGCAGCGCACCGGCACCCGGGTGACCACCTGGGACTTCGACCCGACAGACCTGAAACCCCTGGCCCAGCACGAGCGCAACTCTCAGGACGAGCGCCACCAGCAGGATGACGTCGACCAGCGGTTCTACGCGATCGTCACCGACTTGGTCGGCACTCCGACGGAACTCGTGGACGAGTCCGGGAACGTGCTGCCGGAGCGGACGTCACTGTGGGGCGCGGCGGCGGGCGGTTCACGAACCCCGCTGCGCATGCCCGGCCAGTACGCGGACGAGGAGAGCGGCCTGCACTACAACCTCTTCCGGTACTACGATCCGGCCACCGGCGAGTACGTCAGCGCCGACCCGCTCGGGCTGGAGGCGGGCTTCAACAACCGCCACTACGTGCCCAACCCGCTGCACTGGCTGGACCCGTTCGGCCTGCTGTCCTGCGCACAACTGCTGCGCAATTCTATGACCGCCGCCGGCCGCGCCCCCGGCCCAGGTCAGGCCGCAGCCCACGTCGTCGCCAGCGGCGGGAGCCTACGCCAGTGGGCACCGGCTGCCCAGGCACGAAAACTATTGGCCCGTTACGGCGTCGACATCAACACCGCCGAGAACGGCATGAGGCTCAATCACCCGATCCCGCATAATTTTACCCACCGCGGGCCCTTCCACATCCGGGTTCGGGATAATCTGAGCAACCTGGCGTCCAGCATGAGCGCCGCCGGGCATACCAAGAAACAGATCGGTGCCGCGTTGAAGCAACGACTGGCCGACATCGGGCAACAAGTGGAGGCGGAATTGGCAACGGGAAGCCCGGCTCCGGGCGCCTTCTGGACCGGCCCGTGAGTGTTGCGCCGGCGGTCTTCCTCCTGCAGTCGAAGCTGCGGGAGGATGACCGTGTCCTGGTTCTGGACTACGAGTGCCTGGTCACCCTGACCGGCTGGTTGGCTCGCCCGGAGGCCAATCCCCGACCAGACTCACTAAGTGCTCACTGGGAAGGCCATCCCTCGGGACGGCGCTCGGAGTTTCCCTCGTTCCATCTTCAGGCAGCGATCCTCACCCCCTCGCTCACCGCCGCGATCGGGCCGATGCTGAGCCGTTCCGGCACGCTGATCCCGCTACTGGCGGACGACGACGGAACCGTCGAGGTGGGTTCCTATCAGCTGTATCTGGTCGAGACGGTGGTCGACTGCCTCGATGTCGAGAAGTCGTCCGAGCCGCAGCAGTACACCGGATTCCGGCGGACAGTGGCGTTCCACCCCGACCGACTGCCGGACACGCCGGCATTCCGGGTCCCGCAGGTCCCCACCGTGACCTACTGGAACCGTGCTGCCGCCGAGCGCATGGTTGAGCTGGTCGGCCCTGACGTCGAACCGCTGGTCGTCTGGTCGCTGGACCCGGACCTGCCGGTGCACCCCAATCCGATGGCCACCCGGATGTAGCTGTTCATCCATGATCGGCGCAGCGCGGTAGATCGGGTGGTCCAGAACCACCGGATCTACCGCGCTGCGGTGATTGTTCCGGCTGCGTTAGGCGGTGACCGGGTCGGGCATGGCCAGTTGCAGCAAGGTGGTGCTGCGGCCGGTGGCGAGGTAGCCGCGTCCGGGCGGGCCGGCGAAGAACTGGTCGGGTTCGAGGACGACGCCGAGTTCTCGGGCGCCGATCGACGTCGCCGGCGACAGCAGCACCCGGGTGCCACCGGTGAGGATCTCCCCCACCACCCGGTTGAGCGCCGGGCGCCGGCCGGTCACGATCGGCCCGGCATCGCCGGCCAGGACCAGCGCGCGGTGCCCCAGCGCCGAGGGTGCGGCGACCTCCTGAAGCAGGGTCGGGGCGTCCATGAAGCTCTCCTTGGACGGGATGACGCTCACTTGCTCGCAGTCGTCCACCAGCACGGCGAACCGGCCGTCGCCGAAGCGGGACGCCGCAGCCCGCAGGTCCGCGTCCGGCACCGCCGTCCCGGCCACCAGCCGCAGGCCTGCGTCCTGCGGCAGCAGTCGCTGAAGCATCGAGGCCAGCGGCGAGCGCGGCGGTGCCACCACCAGCACGCCGATGCCGGCCCGGCGCAACCCGCAGGCCACGGTCGCCAGTGCCGTGCTGCGCCCGGACCCGGCAGGGCCGGTGACCAGCAGGGTGTGCGGGTCACCCTCGAACAGGTCCAGTCGCAGTGGCTCGACGTCCGGCCCGCCGACCCCGAGCACGAACCCGGACCCGGACCCATGCACGACCCCGGACTCGACCCCGGACTCGAACCCGGACTCGGCCGAGACCCGCAACGGCAGGGGCGGAAATTCCTTCGCCGTGCGCTGCCCGTCGACCATCAAGCCACCCCCGACCATCAAGCCACCCTCGACCGTCAAGTCACCGCCACCTATCGGGTCACCGTCGGGCAGCGCCATCTGCACGTGCAGCCCGCTGCCCGCTTCGATCGCCCGGCCGGGCAGCACCGGTGGCGACACCACACCGCTGCCGAGGTGCTGTCGGCGCGTCTCCTCCTTGGGGAAGGGCAGTAGCACACGGCGGGAGAACAGCTCCGGCAACCGACCAGACATCATCACCTGACCACCGGTGGCCACGACGTGAACACCGACGGTGGGGCCTGCGGTGACGACGGCACGCAAGGTCGTCAGGACCGATGTCTCCACCCACGCCGGATCGGAGCGGTTCTCGATCAGCTCCCAGCCGTCGACGACGACCACCACGCGCGGGCCCGGCGCCGTGCCCGGGGCGGCGGCCAGCTGGGCGACCCGACGCCGCTGTACCTCCTCGCCGAGCCAGGTCACCAGCCGTCGCACCCGGTCCGGCTCGGCCGGCCCGAGGACGGCGCCCACGTGTGGCAGGTTCGCATACCTGGCGAGGCCGGCCGGCTGCTGCTCAACGACGTACACATGCACCTCGCTCGGCCCGAACCCGGTCACCAGGCCGGTCAGCAAGGCGCGCACGGCGGTGGTGCGGCCGGACTGCGGGCCACCCGCGATCAGCAACCGGTCGGTGCCGGCCAGGTCGAGCGCGAGCACCGGCTGCTCCTGGGCCTGCGGGTCATCAGCCAACCCCAGCGGGACGGCGTCGGGAGCCGGAGTGATCGTCGCCACCGATCGCAGCTGTGGCAGCGGGATCACCGCCGGCAGCGGCGCGCGCAGCGGGGGCCGGGGCGCGGGCAGGTTCAGCCGGGTGGCGGCGTCCTCGATCGCGGCGATCGCCAGTTGCTGGTCGCTGCGCGCACCGTTGCCGGGTTCCGCCGGGCCGATCGGACGGGGCCGGCCGAGCACCGACCAGTCCACCAGCCGGAGCCGGGCCGGCGCCGCGCCGAGCTCCGGAGGCGGGTCGCCGAGGTAGCCGGACTGAAACGGTTGCGGGGTGCGGCCCTCGTCCTTCGTGCACAGGATCAGCCCTCGGCCCCGCAGTCGACCCGGGATCAGCACCGCGTCCGGCACCCCGAGAACCTCAACACTGTCGGCTTTCTCGTTCTGCCTCAAGGTGATTCGCAGATCGATGTTGTTCTTGAGCTCGGGCGAGAGCTTGCCCTGCAACGATTGGGTGGCGAGCACCAAGTGCATGCCGAGCGAGCGGCCCTTGGCCGCGACGTTCACCAGTTCCTTGAGGAAGTCCGGCGACGTCTCCAGCACCCGGGCGAACTCGTCGAACACCATCACCAGTCGGGGCAGCGCAGGCATCGATGCGACCCGGTGGCGCTCGGCCCAGTACGCGTCGATCTCCCCGCCATAGCGAGCCAGCAGCGATTCGCGACGACGCACCTCGGCCCGCACCGACGCCAGCACCCGCACCGCGGCGGCCTCGTCGAACACGTCGGCCGGTGTCTCGCCGGTCGATCGGATCAGCCCGACAACATGCGGGCAGCGCTCGAACGGCAGGAATGCGCTGCCGCCCTTGAAGTCGACCAGCACGAGATTGAGCTCGTCCGGCCGATTCGCCAGCAACAACGAGGTGACGAGCGTCTGCAACAGGATGCTCTTGCCGGCCCCGGTCGCACCCGCCAGCATCGTGTGCGGGCCTTGCCGGGCCAGGTCCACGGTCACCGGGCCGGCCGCGTCCGCACCCAGCACCACCTCGGTCGTCGGGCCCGGATGCTGCGCCCACAGGTCCAGCACATCGGCGCCCGTGGGCTTACTGACCTCGAGCAGGTCCAAAAAGCGCACCTGCTGCGGGATCGCGTCCTGACCGGAGGCGAGGGTCAGCCGGTCGCGCATGGGTGCCAACGCCCGCGCGAGCCGCTCGGCATCCGCGGCAGGCATCCCCTCCGGGCGTAGCGGCTGCGGGTGGGCGGAGCGCTCGGAGATCAGCACGGGCTCATTCGCGAGGTCGAGCACGGCACGGCACTCGTTCAGGTCCTGGCGGTCCACGCAGATGCTGTGCACGCCGACGGACGGCCCGTCGCGCAACACCTCTCGCATCCCCGGCAGGTGCCGCAGCGCGAGCGCGCCGTCGAGCAGGACCACCACCTCGGTGCCGAAGCGAGCGGCCCGCCTGTCGGGTTGCTCGACCTGTTCGAGTTGACGGGCCAGCACCAACTCGCGCAGCTCACTGATCCGCTGCGAGCGAGTCGCCGGGGTGTTCCCGACCAGGCACGGAGCTGCGGATTCCGCCCCGGCGTCGACGTGCGGCAGCCAACGAGTCCAGGCCAGGTCAGTGCCGTCGTCCGCGGTGATGATGACCAGACGCAGGTCGTCGGGGCTGCGCAGGGTGGCCAGCTGGACGGCGATCCAGCGGGCGGCCGGGGCCGTTGCGACCGGTGACCCGATGATCCCGAGCACTCCGGCCGCGCGAAGGTCGAGGGTCACCGGCACCCCGGTCAGTACCGGTTCGACGAATCCGGGCGGTCGCTGGCCCCGGGCCGAGACCGAGGCCGGCAGGTCGGCGACCCCGACCCGCAAGAGCAACGCGTCCTGCGAATCGGCGTTGCGCGGCCACAGCCCGCGCCCGGCGCCGAGCGCTGTCAGCCGCAGCTCCACCGGATCCGGCGCGATCCGGCGGCGGACCCGTTCCTCGGTAACGACGGACGCGGTGATCCGTTCGCCGGCGGAGGCCGTAGCCGCCTGGTAGCGAGCCTCGCGGGCCCGGCGTTGCCGTCGCTCACCCAGTCCCGAGGTCAGCGCCGCAACCGGGGCGAAGGCGGCCATCAGCAGCAGGTACGGCTGATGCAGCACGGTCGCCATCACGACACCGAGGACAACCGGCGCCGCCGCCGACATCAGCAGTTGGTACCCCCGGCCGACCGGTGGCTCGGCCGGGAGCGGCAGGTCGACCTGGGCAGTGGGTATCGCCGGGGCCGGGGCGAAGGCCCGGTCGAAGTCGAGGTGGCCGTCGCGGCTGCGGGTGACGGCCAGTCCCTGAGGCGGCACCGGTGTCCAGCAGAGCACGTTGTCACCGACTGCCAGCAGGGAACCAGCGGTCCAGGGCGTCGGGTCCGCCAATGCCGCGCCGTCCAGGAAGGTGCCGTTGCCGGACCCGAGGTCGCTGACGAGAACCTGATCGGGGCCGACGCAGAGCTGGGTGTGCTTGCGGGACACCAGCGGGTCGCTCAGACACAGGCTGGCCTCGGGCGCGCGCCCGATCGTGTGGGTGCCCTCCGTCAGCCAGGCGGTGCGGCCGGCGTCGGGCCCGGCGAGTACCTGCACGGCACCGGCAGTGCCGGGCGGCAGTGCCCGGAGCTCGGCCCCGGGGGCGCCCACCGTGACGACCGCGCCGGAGACCAGCGGGCAGTCCCCGAGCGTGGCGGTCGGATCCAGGGCGACGCCTGCCAGGTAGCAGGGCCGATCGGCGACCTTCACCGGGAGCGCGGCCAGCAGCGACGCCACCGGGGTGTCCGCCTCGGCGGTCAGTTCGACGTCGTACGCCTGCGGCGCGGACGCGTCCTGCACGGTAAACCTCAGTAGCACGGCAACCTCCGAGCGGTGAAGCGACCAGCCGTCGACCCGATCAGCCGTCTGGTCCGATCAGCCGTTGACTGTCCCGAGAAGCACCCGGTGGGCGGACGGCGCGTTCGGCACCGGCGGCTCGCCGTCGCGCTGGAGGGTGACCGAGAAGGTGCGGTACTCGGCCGGGTCGACGCCGCTCCACAACAGGATCGGATCGCCGACCCGGCGCCCGTGGAAGGTGCCGATCGGGACGACGTCGCCCGCACCTGGACCACGACGCAGCCAGGCCGCGTAGTACGACCCGGCCGGCGCGGCGGGCAGGTCCTTGGAATCAAGGGTGATCTCGAAGCCGGACGGCTTGCTCGTCACCGTCACTTTGGCCTGCAGGTCTCCGGCACCAAGCGCGGTGAAAATCTCATCCGGACCGGGGGTGAGTGCGCGCTGGACCCCGAGGACGGCGAGCGTCAGGATCGCCGCCGCAGCAGCGGCCACCGGAACCGCGTAGGCAAGCCGCTGCCAGCGCGGACGCAGCGGGGTCACCGTCGCGATTCGCGGTTCACCCGACTCCGGTTCAGCCGAAGTCAGTCCGGACAGCTCCGGCCTTGCCCGCTCTGATCCTGGCGGAACCGGTTCAGCCAAAGTCGGTCCCGACAGCTCCGGCCCTGCCTGCTCTGGTTCCACCTCAGGTTCTGCCAGGTCGGGAGCTGGTGTCACCGCAGTGAGGGGTTCCCTCTCGGGTTTCGGAGCAAGAGCGGCGCCGTTGGCGCGCTCGGCCTGAGCGCGAACTCGGAGCAGCAGCGCGGAGCGCACGTCCGGTGGCTCGGACCAGGACGCCGGTGCCGACAGGGCCGCCGTGATGCCGCCCAGCGTGCGCTGCCAGTCTGGTTCGCCGTCCGGACCGCCTTGTTCGCCGTCCGGACCTGCTGATTCGCCGTCCAGACCTGCTGGTTCAGCGTCCGGTCCTGCTGGTTCGCCGTCCAGGCCGCTTTGTTCGCCGTCCGGGACTGGACCGGTGTTGACGTCGCGCTCCCGGGCGCCGAAGTGATCGAGGTGAGCGGCCAGGCTCTCGATGAACGCAGCCCGCGCGTTGTCGGCTTGCGGATCATTGGTCACCGCTGCTCACTCCCCTCGGCGACGCGACCTGCGTCGGTCCCGCTTGCGGTACGTCGTGGCGGGCCCTCCTGGTTCATCTGCGGTTGCTGATCGTCGCGGACGTGCGCCAATAGCTCGGCCAATCGCCGATGCGCTCGGTGCGACCGCGATTTCACCGTGCCCAGCGGGATCCCGAGCCGCTCGGCGACTTGCGTCTGGGTCAGGTCCTCGAAGAACGACAGCCGGATGATCTCCCGCTCCTCCTCGCTCAGCTGTGCTAGCGCCTCCTGAACTTCCCAGGTCAGCCAGGCTTCGTCGATCCCAGGGGCCTCGACGACGGCGTCCTGCTCCGGCGCATGTCCACCGCGAGTGGGGCGGAACTCGCGGCGCAGCAAGTCCAGGGAGGTTCGGCGAGCGATCGTCATCAGCCACGGACCGAGCGGACGGGACAAGTCGTAGGACCCGGCCGCCTGCCAGGCCCGGATGAACGTGTCCTGCAGCGCCTCCTGCGCGAGGTGGTCGACCCCGGTCGCCCGCAGGGTCACCGACCAGACGGGACGCCGGTACCGGTCGTAGACGGCCGCGAGAGCATCGACGTCCTGCGCGCGAAACTTCGCCCGAACGTCGTCCGGAAGTTCATCCTGAGGCCCTCTGAGCACGCCTACACAATAAGGGGATCTGTGGCGCTACCCGACAAAGAGGACCACTCTTTTCCGTAGGCAAGAACCAGAACGCCGGTCCACGGCGAACAACGTTCGGAGGGCTTCGCCGGACGACGGGAGGACGTCATGTCGCACCAATCATGGCTGGTCGCCAGGCAGCGGGGGCCGTGGTGGCCGGCGATCTGGGCAGCGGTCATCGCCTTCACGGTCGTGGTGTCTTCCGGTGCGGTGCTGCTCACCGCCCGCACGGTGGGTGCGGACAGCGAACCGGCTCCCCCGCCGGCGACCCCGGCCCCGACCTCCGATCGGATCACCAATCTCGGCGCCACCCAGGCCACCCCGACCGACTCCAAGCCCGCCTCGTCGCGACTCGTCATGATCGGTCCGCGCCGGGTACTGGACAGCCGCAAGGGCGATCCGTACCCGACCGGCGCCGAGGTGAACGTGCCGCTGCCCGGCGTGCCCGGCGACAGTATCGCCGTGCTCCTTGAGGTCTCTGTGCTCAACACCGGCCGGGCCGGAAGCGTGAAGCTGATCTCCGGCGATGAAACAACCCCGGTGCTGCGGTTTCCGGGCAAGGGCGTGCAGACCAGTGCGACCGTCGTGACCCGCCTCGGCACCGACCATGACCTCACGGCGAAGGTCACCGGTGGCGCTGATCTGGTGGTGACGCTCAGCGGCGCCTTCCGGCCGGCGACCACCGCGAAGGCAGGGCGGATCATTTCGGTGCCTGCCGAGCAGGCGCTGGAGCTGGTCCCCGGGCGGGACGGGAATCGGGCCACGATCCGCCCAGGGCAACTGACGCTGGCGGGCATCCCACGCGATCAGGTCGGCGCCCTACTGCTGTCGTTCCAGGCCGACGTCGGCATTCATGGCGGTACCGTCGCGGTCGGCCGCTCCTGGAGCCACCTTGATCAGCAAGTTTTCTGGGGTGCCACGGCCGGTACGGACCGTACCCGGCGCGGCTTCCTGATCGTGCCGCTCTCGGACCGGCTGCGGCTGTACTACCACGCCGGAACCCGCCTGACGGTGACCGTTGTTGGCCTGGTGACCAGCAAGGCGGCAGCGAGCGAGTCCGCCGGGCTGTCGGTGCCGGTGGCCTCGACAGCGCTGCCTGCGGTGACCCTCCCGCCGGGTGGTCGCGCCGACATCGATCTTCCGGATGCGGGCGAGGCCAAGGCCGCACTGGTGACGACAGCCATCCAACCGAAGGGCGGCCGCCTCCGGGCAGCTCTCGGCCTCCTCGACGTCCGCGCCGGTGCAGTCAGGGTGAACGGGCCCGAGCGGGCTTCGGTCACCCTGACTCCCCGGCTCCTGATCCGCTGAGGTCTTGGTCCGCTGAACCGGGGTCAGGTGGCGTCGCGCCGGGATAGCGGATCAGCTCTTCTTGGGCCTTCTCTTGCATCCCCTGGGGCTGCCTTTGCGCGGCGGCCCACTGGGACGCCGCGCTTCCCGGCCGCGAGGTCGGCGCTTGGACTGGCCCTGTGGTGCGTTGTTGGACCGGCGGGGAGAATTTCGTCTGGGCATGCAGGTTTCTCCTTTGGTGGGCTGAGGAGCGGAGAGGTAATTAATCTGGAGCAGGACCTCTTTGATCACCCGGTTCATCCACCACCTGTCGTACAGGTTCAGCGAGAAGGCGAAGCAAAGGGTGCAGGCCGAAGTTATCGGCCAGGAAGCCGTTGGCACGTGAGAAAGGCCTTCACGCACCAGGTTCAAGGATTCTGGTGTGAGCTCGAACGGAAACTCCAGCATCGAATTCCTCCTGCCATTTCTGGCCGGTAAGGACGCATCTCGACATGAAGAACCGAACCCTCGACTCAAGAGGATCACGGCAAGCCGGAAGAAGCGCACTGCTTACGAGCAATTGCTGGTACGTCGGCATCCCTGCCGACGTGGCACTCGTAATGGGTATAGGCAGACCGTCTATCGGCCCGAAGACCGATCGATCCGCGCGGCCTCTACTTTCCCCGAGTTCACCGACGACGATCACTCGCCGAAGAGGTTCACCTCTTGCTCAAGAGGTTACGAGACTATAGCCGGTGATCCTAGAGGTTGCTACCAATCATCGCTAGTCCAAGATAGCGTCTCGAAGCGACATCCCCAGCGACTATCGCGCTCGACCGAGTGCCGGCTGTTTGTGAATCTTAAACATGTTGCTTTGCAACATGTTTCAAAGTTGCTTTCGACCAAACGGATGATCGAGATATCGCACATTCGACGCGCCGATCCAGTGCAAAGAGTCAGTCGTGGTAGGCGTTCCCGCGGCGACCACGAGCCGAGGATCAAGCCACTGCCCAGCGTGCAATGCACTGAATTTCCCTCAGCAGAGGTAAATTTCGATGACTTGCCAGGATGCGAACGACTGCGTCGCGCTCACGTCGGCTCGGCGTCAGTCGAAGTTCCCATCATCGGGTATCGCAGCAGGTCAGACACCGATCATCTGATCTGCAACGGAAGAGTCGGTGCCGGATTGACGAAATGTATTGCTATCCGCGTGATCTGACTCGCACGTTCGCCTGAGGTGACCGGAGCAGGCAGATGAGTCCAGACGATGGCGCGCGGGTGTCGAATCAGGAGCTAACCATTCAACAAATTATGATCCGGGCGACAACTGCTCTGGTGCAGCACCGACTATTACGCATCCAGGCATACGCAATAGCGCGGAGAAATAGTCGTCTACAAGTCAGCAGGCGGTCGAACCGGGACGGCGTCCCGCTGTCCTACTGGTCTGATTCTCGGTCTACGGCGCAAACGCCAGTGGCCCCACGGACAGGTCAGGAGTCCGGGGGCCACGCGAGCAAGGGCACTGCTGAGCTGGTCAAGCGCAAGCTAGGGGGCTAGATGGTCGAACTCTCCGTTGCGCACTCCGGCGAGGAAGGCCCGCCACTCGGAGGCGTTGTAGAGCAGTACCGCTTGCGCCGGATTCTTGGAATCACGCACAGCCACCTGGCCATCACCGAGAGCCGCAGCCTCGACGCAGCTGTTGTTGGAGAACGACGACTTTTGCCACACAAGCTCGTCGCTGTCGAAACGGGACAACGTTGCTCCTCGCGATTGATAGCAGAAGTAGGGCACCGAAGCTTGTGGCTTCCTGGCGGAGGATACTCGCCCCTCGGTTAAGGGTGACCTAAGGCAACTCGCGGAGTATGCGAGCTAACTCTTCTAGGGTCCGAGCCTCGTCCGGGCAAAATTTTTGGAGAACTTCGAACAAAGTTTTGAATCGAGATAGCTCTTCGGCCGACTCCAGCAGCATGAAGCCGGCCAGTGTTTCGACGTACGCGACGTTAGGGACGTCCGCAGGCAATGTCAAGACGGTGAAACCGCCCTGCTGCCCAGGAGAAGCACCGATGGACAGCGGTAACACCTGGATGCGGACATTTGGATATTGGGCGACCTGCATGATGTGCGCTACTTGTGATCGCATCTCGGCGCCGCCAACCGCACGACGCAGCGCCGCTTCGTCCAGCACGAAGGCAAACTCGACACCGGAATCCGGCGCTACGATCTTCTGCCGAATGTGCTGCATCTTCAGAAATTCCTGAATTTCTGACTTGTTCCGTTGCGTCGGCCGGCCGTGATTGACGGATTTCTCCAAATATTCTGCTGCGTAGCTCTTAGTTTGCAGCAGCCCGGGCACGACAGAGTTCTCAAATTGCTGAATTCTGCTGGCCGCAGTCTCCAAACCGATGTAATCATCGAGATGGATGTCGTAGGCCTCCCACCACCCCGCCTCTCGGGCAAAGGAGGCGAGCTCGACCAAGGCAGCGGTTTGGGCTTCATCGACCCCGTACAAATGACACAGGTCGCGCACGTCCCGGGGGCCGGCGATCTGTTTGCCGGTCTCGATGCGACTCAGCTTGGCAGCCGAGGCATCGAGCGCCCGGGAAGCGGCGTCCTCCAGCGACAGCTCAGCGCCTTCCCGCAGCGCCCTGAGAGAGGTTGCGAGCTGGCGGCGGTCGGAGGCGGGGCTCCTGAATCTGGCCATCTACGTCCGAATACAACTTTCCGCTAGCTTTTGACTACTACCAGTAGCTGCAATTTGCATTTTGTAGCTTCGCCATCGCAAATCGCATCATTATCCTTGCGGAAGGCACGCTACCACCGCACTATCAACGTAGAGGCAGCGACGCGACGAAAGCTGGCCATCAATCTGAACTGGGCTGCGCACAGGCGACCCCAGACGCCGAAGGAGGGGGTGAACTCGGCGCCGGCCGCGTATGGCTTCAGACATGGGACTGGGTCGGTGTTAGCGCACCGACCCAGTCATAGCTCCCAGTGGTGACAGGAGTTGGAAACGTGTATGAGCATACTCCAAGCCAAGCCGAAAGGTCTGGTGCATCAAGTAAAGCTTCAGTCTCTTCAGTGAAGCTCCAGGGCCTTGCCGTCGCTCAATGGCGCCAGCGATGAGCGGCGGGATGCTCGTCATCGTCGCGTTGCTCGTGGCCTACTTGGCCATGCTCTTCTGGCGCCAGATCATTGCGTTGGCAGCGGCCGCCCTGATGGTCGTCATCTTTACCGGCGTCCTGACTCTGGTAGCCCAAGGTCAGGCCTTCTTCGACGGAGGCTGAACAGGCGTCAGTAGCCCAGGAGCACCTGGGCTACTGACTCTCCTCGGACGGCGAGCCGAATGCCGCCACAACCGAATGCCGCTCCAACCGAATGCCGCTCCAACCGAATGCCGCCCCAGCGGCAGATTGAGCTTCTCCCAGGAGCCGACGCCATGGTCTCCAGTGATCGCATAGGCGCCGGCTCGGCTAGGGGACTGATGAACACGACCTAGCGGGAGATCAGTTCAATCGACACGGACGTCTTCGTGTACCGCGGGACTGCCTTGTAGCCCTGGACCCGGATGCTGGCGAACTTGCCGTACAGCCGCTGAGCCTGAAGCACCAGGACGACCGGAGGAACCTTGCCGGACGGTACCTCGATCTCGAGCACGCTGTCGTGGCCGAGGGTCGCCGCTCCGGCGATGGTCAATGCCGAGCCACCGTCGCGGCGCGCTACCAGGGAGAGCGCCGCTGACGTCTGCTCGTACCGACCGCAGATCCGCACCGCGCGCGCCGAGTCCAGCCGCAGTGTCCCACCGGAGATTTGGACGTCACCCGCGCCCAGAGCTTCGGACGACGCGGCGGTCAGAGTGCCCGCCGTCAGGCTGGTGCCACCGGTGTAGCGGTTGGCTCCGGTCAGGGTCAGCGCGCCGGAGCCCTGCTTGATCAGACCGCCCGCACCGTCAATGTCGTTGCGCCAGGTATCGGCCGCATTGAAACCCCCGGCTGCGGCGTCCATGGTCACCCGCACCTGCTGAGCGAACTCGCCGTAACCATCCGCTGCGACGAAAAGGTTTAACCGGCCCCATTGTTCGGGCCCGTCGAGGAGCGCGTGCCCGGCTGGGAGGGCAGTCGTGCGCAGCACCTCACGGCGTTGCTCCGCATCGAGGTAGGGCAGCCGGGTCTCCAACAGGACCTCGGCACCCTTGGGTACGGTCATCTCGAGCGCTCGGCTGCGGAAGGGCAAGCGGTAGGTCAACCGCGGGGTGATCGCCCGGCGATTGACTTCCCGATCGGCGTACGGATCAGCCTCCAGCGGGGCGGAATGCGCGTAGGCGTAGAGAGTGTCGGCCGTGGTGCCGGTCTGCGCCTGGAAATACTCCGCGGCCTGTTTTCTGGCAGCGGCTTTCAGCACGGCATTCTGCGGGTCGCTGAGCGTGGCCGCGGTCAGCGCGGTGGCGAGGATTCGTCCGCCCATCACGTCGGCCGGCGAGTGCATGCCCGCGATGATCCGGGTTTCGCTGAGATCGCTGGCGCAGGCCACCAACTCCTGGAACCGCTCGGGGATCGCGTAGGCCAGGGCCAAGCAGGCGAGATAGAAGGCGTTGGTGTGGCCACTGACGAATCCACCGTCGTCGGTCGCGCTGGTGCCGCGCTGACGCAACAGCTGTTCGACGACGACCACGTCCGACTCGTAGACCGGATATCCGAGCGCGTCGACGGCGCCGGTGTCCTCGACCACGCTGGCGTCGCTCAGCCGCCAGGGGCGCGGATATTGGAAGGCGTACTTGCTGGGGTTGCTGGAGGCGAAGGGCCCGCGAACCGTGTTGACGAGCTGAACCACCGCGCCGAGCGCAGAGGTGGTGGAGCCCGCCCCGATCGCCGAACCCGCCGGGGCGCCCGCGGGAAGCGTGTCGCTGACCGTAGTCGGCGGTGTTCCGTCCGGCGCCGTCGTGATATTCGTGACTGCCTGTGCACCAGCCCGATAGAGGTCGGTGAGCGCGCCGAGGCCGCTGGTCGCCGCATAGCTCTGGTGCTGCCGATCGCAGACGAAGGCGCGCTTGGCCTGCGCCTCGGTGCGCCGGGTGGTCGCTGCCGCGACGTATCGAACGTTGGCCCGTAGCACGTCTGACGCCAGCGGCAGGCCGGTGTCCCAGGTCGGACCGGTCTTCCACAGCAGTTGCATTCCGGAGAGGATGCGCACCGCAGCGTTCGTCTCGGGGGTGAGGTTGGCGACGATGTTGCTCTGGTACTCGTCGACGAAAGCACCGAACGCGGAGCCCGACGTGCCGGAAGCCGCCAGCGCGCTGGCGTCCTCGACCGCGGTGGCCGCCGCCGGCGAGCTGGCCAACACATTCAATGCCGCTGGGCCGGCCACCAGCCCGGCCGAAACGAGGGCGGCGTGCCGTAGAAACAGCCGCCGATCGATCGTGCTGCGTTCGCGCATGCGTGGGTCACTCCAGAGCGTAGAGAACGGTCCGAGCAAGCTCGGCAGGTTTTTCCGAGCGAGCTCGGAAGGGCGGTCCGAGCAAGCTCGGGAAGGTTTTTCCGAGCGAGCTCGGAAGGGCGGTCCGGGCGAGCCCAGAAGGTTGGTCCGAGCGAGCGCGCTGGTCGACGAGGAGCGCGCCGTCGTACGGCGGGCCCCGAGTATTCCTGACACCGGCCACGGGCCGCCAGCCGATGAGACTGTGAATTTCGGAGCCGCAGCCACCGGATTTTGGGCCGCTGGTCACAGTCAGGTCACCAATTCAAAATCCGATAGAAAGGCCTTGCTATGGAAATGGGGCTACCTTACGATCACCCAGACATCGGGCCAGAACGCACCGGATCAGTGATGAGGGCAGCAACCCCACCCGGGGTCGCCGGAAGGGCGGTTGGTAGGTGTCTGGCACAGCCACGCTCGACATAGCATTTGTGGCGGCCGTACAGTCCCAGCTGTCCATGCGGATCGCTGCGATCGTCGATGAGGCCGCCGGTGACACCTGGTCTCACCTGCCACATCGTGGCTTGGCGGAACGGGTGAAGGCGCTCGTCGCGGCCCAGTGCGGCCGGCACTTCCGCGCCGAGCTCGACCCTGCCACCGGCTTGCTCGACCATGCCGTCCGTCTCGCCGTCCACCTGCTGGAACGACAGGGTTCGCGAGGGCTGTTCACCGGCGGTGACAACGTGGATTCACCGCCTGACACCGCCTTCAGCATCAACGACCTCGCCGACGCTCTGGTCCTGCTGCGCCGGGTCGGCGTGCCCCCGGACAACACCACCCCGGACAACACCACCCTGGACGACGCTGGCCTGGACGGCGCGACGGCAGCGGGCGCGGCCACGCAGGGAGCGCTCAACGACCCGTCGGCCACGCACCTCAGCCGGCTGCTGGAGGAGCTTCTGGGCGCCGCCACCCCGGCGCTGGTCAGCGGCGGGGTCCACACCCCCAACCATCGCTGGGAGATCTCTGCAGCGCTGGCCCGGCTGCACCGGCTCGCTCCCGATCCGGCGCTGGCCGCTCGAGTCGAGCAGTGGTTGGCCGAGGGCGTCGACATCGACGACGACGGTCTGTACTCCGAGCGGAGCGCGCTGTATGCCGCTGCTGTTTCAAACCCGTCACTGCTCGCGATCGCCGACACCTTCGACCGGCCCGACCTCATCGCCGCCGTCGAGCTTAATCTCTCCGCCACGGTGGATCTGTTGCTGCCGGACGGGTCGGTGGAGACGGTGCTGTCCCGCCGTCAGGATCAGACTCGCCCGTTCCCGCTGGCCGGGTACCTGCTCCCCTTGCGCCGATTGGCCTTGCTCCGGGGCCGCGGTGACCTGTCGTGGGCGGCCGGCCTGGCGCTGACACAGGGCATTGTGGCACCCGCGGACGCCGCGACCCAGCTCCTGTTGCAGCCCGAAATGGCACACCAACTGCCCGCAGCCGAGGCACCGAAGCGACCGCGTCGCCGGCTCTTCGGCGCCGCCGGGCTGCTCATGGATCACCAAGAGAGCGCTACCGCTGTCGTCTTTGGCGGATCGGACCACGCCCGCCACCGGCCGATCCGTTCGGGACTGGCGAACTCGCCCACCTTCTTGCGCCTCATCGCCGGATCGGCGGTATTGGACAGTGCCCGGCTCACCCGGACCTTCTTCGGTCTCGGACCATTTCGCAGCAATGGACTCCAGGTCGAGGACGCTGCCGAGGCAACCACCGTCACACTGACGGAGACCGTGAGCGCCGCCTACTATCAGCCGCTCTCCCCCGCCGATCACGAAGTTCAGGGTCGCTACGCCCTCGGTGATGAGGGCAGGTTCAGCGCCGCAATGAGTTTCGACCAGCGGGCTCAGGACGAGATCACCCTGACCACCGCTGTCCGAGTGGAACTCACGCCGACCGGAGCCGAGGTGCTCGTCGACGTCACCGGACCGGCCGTCGACTGGGCGCTGGAATTTGCATTCCGTTGCGGAGGAACATTTTCCGGCGCCCGTTCGCTCGGTGAGCGGAAGTGGCAGCTCGATCCCATCCGGTCGACGGACGGGGCGCCCGCGGCCAGCTACCGCATCGGCAGCGACGTCATCTCCATCGCCATCCTCGAAGCGTCCGCCGGCAACGGCGAACCCCTGTCGCTCGCGCACGCGGCGCCTCGGTACGAGCCAGGTGAGGAGTACGGATTCCTTGGCGGAACCGACGCCGCCACCGGCGAACTCCTCTACCTGTCCGGGCGATCCCCGGCCTCCGTCCGCCTCCGCTTGACTGCGGAATCGAATCCGCATTCTTCCCGGCCGGACACCTAATTCTTATCAGGCCAGCAATTGCATTCCCTCGTTCACCCCATCCAACAACAACGATCAGGAGCTTGCCATGACAATGTCTACGGGCAATGGAGCCCGCCTTCCGCAGTGGCGGTTGCTGGCAATCGGAGTCACGGCGGCGCTCGCCCTCGCGGCCTGCGGATCCGACAGTTCGGGCGACAGCGCGGATTCCGCCGAAGCGAAGAGCATCACCTTCTGGCTGTCCGCCAGCGACGCGCAGGCGGCCGGCTACACCGAACTGGCTAAGGACTTCCAGGCCAAGGAAGGCATCTCGGTTGAGATCGTCAATGTTCCCTATGACGGGTACAAGCCGAAGCTGAAGCAGGCCGCACAGGCTAATGCGCTGCCGGACGTCGGAAGCGTGGCGGCGGTGGACCCGCTCTGGATCAACCAGCTCCAGGAGCTGGACTCGATCGCGACCGCGCCGGCCAACCATCTGAACCAAGACTTGTTGATCAAGAACAAGGCGGGCAAGGTCGTCGCGATCCCCTCGGACGTGACCGCGGCCGGCCTGTTCATCAACAAGAGTCTCTTCGACAAGGCCGGAGTCGCTTACCCGACCGATCCGACCAAGACCTGGACCTGGGACGAGTTCCTCTCGAAAACCGACGAGGTCCGGACGAAGACGAAGGCCAAGTACGACCTCGTCTACGACAATTCTCCCGCTCGGATCAGGGCCTTCGTCTACAACCACGGCGGAAAGGGCTTCCAGCTCGGCGCTGACCAGAAGTACACCGCTCCGGACGATGTCACCGTGCAGGCCCTGTCGTCATTCGCCAAGATGAACAACGACGTGGTCATGCCGAAGTCGGTCTGGACCTCCGGCGCCGACCCGAACGCGCTCTTCAAGAGCGGGCAGGTCGTCGCCTACTTCTCCGGAGTCTGGCAGGTGGCCGACTTCGCCGACAGCATCACCAGTTTCAAGTGGGCCAGCGCCCCCACCCCGGCGCAGCCGGTGCACGCCACCGACCTCAATCTGGGTGGTCAGGTCGTGGCCTTCAACAACGACGGCAAGGCGAGTGCGGCCAAGAAGTTCGTCGACTTCCTGTTCCAGCCGGTGAACTACACGAAGGTCGCCCAGACCAACGGCTACCTGCCGGTCGAAAGTGGTCTCACGCTGAAGTACCCCTTCGAGCAGGAAGCCGCGCTGGACGCCTTCGCGCTGTACAACAAGGAAATCGAGCTCGCCGATCCGATCTCCTCCTCGGCTACGCAGGCCAACCAGAAGCTGGTCGTCGACGGCAAGTCGATCGTGGACGATCCCACCAAGGTTGAAATGGCGAAGCTGATCAATGGTCAGCAGGACGTGAACAAGACGGTCGCCAATATCGTCTCCGGACTCAACCAGCAGCTGGGCTGACCCGGCTGAACCAATGCTGCCTGGGACTCGCCGGCCGACCGCACGGTCGCCGGCGAGTCCCATGAGCCCGGAGAGGAACTCACCATGCCGAAGAGCGTCCATGAGGCCAACGAAATGCTCGACGACGGCGCCGTTCTGACCGCGCCCATCGCGCGGCCGCCACTCGAGCCGAGGCGCCGGTGGCTGCGGCGCAGACGCAGGTACGACCGCTACACCGTCGCGCCGCTGCTGCTCGTCTCGGCCAACTTCGCCCTGTTCGCGGTCTTCTTCGTCTGGCCCGCAGCGATCGGGTTGATGTATTCGTTCACCAGTTACACCGGAGTGGGAACCGCGCCGTTCGTCGGGTTGGACAACTATCGGGAGCTGCTCCAGGACTCCGCGTTCTTCGCGGCCCTGCTGCGCACCCTGGTCTTCACCGCAGGCATGGTGCCGTTGACCTTCGTCGCAGCGCTGGCGACCGCGGTACTCCTGGTCAGCCCGTACAGTCGCGGTAAAACCGTGGCCCGCGTCGCCTTTTTCCTGCCGTGGCTGGTGTCACCGATCATCGCCGGAGTGATCTGGCGCTGGATGTTCGGCGAGAACTTCGGGCTCGTCAACTATGTCATCACCAGCCTCGGCGGCAAGGAGGTGGCTTGGCAGTCCAACGCCGACCTCTCGCTGATCATCGTGATCATCGCGGCGGCCTGGATCAACACCGCGTTCAACATGCTGCTGTTCGTCGCGGCCCTGAAGAACGTTCCCACCAGCTACTACGAAGCGGCGTCGCTGGACGGCGCGGGATCCTGGGCCAAGTTCCGGTACATCACGCTGCCGGCCATCGCCCCGACGTCCTTCATTGTCATCCTGCTGACCACCCTGCACGCGATGAAGGAATACGCGCTGTTTCAGTCGCTCAACGGTGGCGGCCCGGGTACCGAGAACAATCTTGTGGTCCAGTACATCTACACGATGGGCTTCAAGCGGGCGCAGATCGGCTACGCGAGCGCGGCTTCATTCGTCCTCATGTTCATTCTCATGGCCATTGCCGTGGTGCAGCTGATGGTCAACAAGCGTAAGGAGGCCTGACATGTCTATGGCCCGCACCCCGCTGCTCCGCCGCCCGCGACCGAAGGGATCGAGCGGGGAACTGCCCGAGAAGGTCTGGACGACGACGGTACTTTGGCTACTCATCGCGGTCTACGGGTTTCCGATTCTGTGGTTCGTCCTGAGCTCCTTCAAGCCGGCTGGGGAACTGTTCTCCTACCCGCTGACGCTCTTTACCAAGCACCCGACGGTCAGCGGATACACCCAAGCCTGGACGAGCTTCGACTTCGCCCGCTACTTCCTGAACACGCTGATCGTCGCGGTGTCGGCAACCGTGCTCACGATCGCGACGAGCGCCATGTCCGGCTATGCGCTGGCGAAGTACAACAACTGGTGGCTCAAGGGTTTCACGCTCTGTATTCTCGCCACCACGATGCTGCCGGGTGAGACCATCCTGGCGCCGTCCTTCGTGGTGATCCGCAACCTCGGCCTGTACAACAATCTTGCCGGAGTCGTGGTCCCAGCCGTCATCACAGCGACCGGAACCTTCATGTTCCGGCAATTCTTCGTCACCGTGCCGAACGATTTGCTCGAAGCCGCGCGGATCGACGGGTCGGGCGAGCTCTCGACGTTCTTCAGGATCATGCTTCCGCTGGCCCGCCCCATCATGATGACCCTGGCGATCATCTCCTTCCAATGGCGCTGGAACGACTACATCTGGCCGCTGGTCATCTTGAGCGACCCGAAGCAGTTCACTCTTCAGATCGGGGTCGCCAGTATCGTTGGCGCCCAGAATGTCAATTGGTCGGTCTTGCTCGGCGCATCGGTGATGTCGATGCTCCCGCTGCTGCTGCTCTACCTGATCTTCCAGAAATACGTCATGGATTCCAGCATCAACAGCGGACTCAAGGACTGACGCGGAGATCTACCGCGGGCGTGTAGTGAACACGCCCGTGGTACATCACCTTGGCCAGCGCCCATACCTGCGTCCCCGGGCGGACCCCGGCCGGGGCGTGGACGGCGAACCGCACCTTGCCGTCCGCACCCGGTTCGACCGCGAAAGCCTGGGTCCAGGGCTGGAGGTCGAGGTCACCCGGAGATGCACCCCACGAGCCGTACGGGCTCAGCAGCTGCACCTCTCCATGGACGGCGCTGCGGGCGCGGCTGGACAGCTGAACAATCAGCGTGGCCGTCTCGCCGGGCGTCAGGTCCACCGTCGACGGCTCCAGACGAACGTCGAGCAGGGCCGCCGACTCCTCGAAAGACGTCAGCGCAAGGTCGGATTCGTCGCCTGTGAGCTGCACTTCGACGGTGTCCTCGAGGGTCTGCCCGAGGTCGTCGGCAATCCGAGCGGCGACCCAGTAGGTGCCGGGAAGACCGCCGTCGTCCCTCACCAGGACGGTGAATTCGGTGTGCTCGCCGGCGGCCAGGGCATAGTCGAGCGAGCTGCCGGTCTCGACGTCGAGGATCAGCCCTGGGGGAAGCTCCAGCTGGACGGCTCCGGTCGCGGGTCGCCCTGAACAGGCAACTGTCACCGAGAGCGGCACGCTACCGCCGCGTGGCACTCGAACCGTCGACGGGCTCAGGTTCACGCTCACCGGCAGATACCCCAGCGGGGCAGGGCCCTTGTTGTGCAACCAGTACCTGGTGTGCACCGGCTGTACGAGTTCTTGGGTGGGCCCGAGGTGCGGCCCGGTTCCGGACGGCCCGAAGACCGAACTGGACGAGGCGAGGTCAGGTCGCAGGTTCAGGGTCAGGACCTCTGCCGGTGCAAGCTGGAGGTGGGCCACGCCGTCGCGCACCTGGACCGCGACGCCGTCGAGGGATTCGGGGCCCTCGGGCAGCGGGCGCTCCAGCAGGTCGGCCGGCGCCGCGTCGGCCACCCCGCCGGGCATCCGGATCGCAGCGGTGACCGGGCGACCAATCGACTCGTAGAGACGCACGGCAAGCCCGTCGTCAAGCCTGGGGCTTCCGGACAACGCCGAGGCCAGCGGGTTGCCACTGGGCTTGAGCGCCGACAGGACGGCTTGTTCAGGCTCGACCGACAGCAGCGACAGCGACGCCGGCAGTTCGCCCGCGTTGCTCGGGACCTGTCGGGCCAGCAACGGGTGGTTGACCTCCTGCCCGGACCGGACGAATCCGGCCTCGCGCCAATCACCGGCCCCGCTCACCAGCGACAGTTCGAACGTGTGTGACCAGTGCTGCCAGGAGAAGCTGGCGCCGTCGGGCGTGGTCCGCGGCGCGCCGTCGATCCACAGCCCGCTCGGCCAGCCGCTGCAGGCGCGCATCAGCGATACATACGCTGTCCCATCGGTTTCGGCAACGAATCCAGGCGTTCCCTGATTGATCACCGCGACCGAATGATTGACCGCCGGCTCGGCGGTGCCCGCGAGCTCCACCGGCAGGTCGACGTCGATGATCGCGTCGTCGAGATCGGCCACCAGTGCGGCGACTTCCGCGTCGAGATCGGACCCGGTGACGATCAATACCGGTAGATCCCGGACGCCGCGCAGATCCGCCCCTGGTACCAGGCTCCGAGTTCGCGGCTCGGCAGCGGGAATGAACACTCGACCCGAATCGGTCAGAGTCGCCGCATAGCCCGCCGCGCAGGCGCCGAGAGCTTCGTGGGTGAAGCTATTTTCGGCGCCGATGACGATGCGGACGTCTGGCAGGTTACTGTCGGCGTCCAGGGCGCCGTAACGCTGACCATCCGGGTCGGTGGTAGTGGCCGTGACCCCGACCCTGACCAGAGCGGCCAGCAGGCCGCGTAGCGTGCCCGGGTCCAGCCCTGGACCGGCCACCACCTCGGCCACACCGATGGCGTGCATCTGAGCCTGCTCGGGGTTGCCCGGCCGGTGCAACGCGATCCGGGCGGTTGCGGACAGCCCGGCCCAGGTGTGCGCCGGGCTGTCGAGCGTCCACTGATGCTCAGCGGTGTCTGCGTTCGGGAACCCGAAAGAACGGCCCACCGCTGCGAAACCCACCTCCGCAACGGGCAGCGTTCCTGGCAGGTCGAACTCGAACCGCAACCGAAGCAGGTGATCGTGACCGATCGACCCGTCGACGTGGACCCGGAGGTCGACCCGGGGGACGTCGTCCCACAGGGTGACTTCCTGGGTGACCTCTAGCTCGTTGACGGTCCCACTCGAAACCAGCCGGGTACCGACCGGCGAGGTCTCGATCCGGACCTCGACCGGTGTCTCCCGCATCCCGCGGCCCGGCCCGGTCGGCAGCAGATGCCACGGGCCCTCCCCCCAGACCGGATGCTCGGGCAGTTCCGCTTGGAGATACAGCTCCGCGCCGAGCCCACCTGGTCGTAGCAGCTCGCGGCCCGAACGCCGGTCGAGGATCCGGTTCAGAGCACCGCCGCGGGCAGGGTCCGGCTCCACCCGGAAGGCCGCGTTCTCGATCCCGGCCGAGTTCTCGACGCTGGGACTGTCGCGCCGCTGCCACCCGGCCGGGCAGCAGTCTGCCGACACCGCCTGGTACGTGCGATACCCCAGCGCCGGGACGTCGCGGGCCAGGAACGTCAGGGTGACCTCGGCCAGGCTGCCGTCCTCGCGGTGCACCGCGCTCTCGGTGACGGCGGGTACCGGTCGGTCGAACTCGTCGCGTAATTCGATACCGGCAGCGCTCGATTCGGGAAGCCTCAGCCGCACGGTGACGACGCCGTCCCGGGCCCAGGACAGGGTGTTCGCGACCAGGACGGCGGCTCCCGGCCCGGCCGTGTCAGCACGGGTCGCGAGGTGGTCCAGAGACCCGGTGCGGACGGCGTCACCGAGCTCGAACGCTTCCCGCCAGCCGCCGAGCAGGTCGAGGTAGACCTGGTCGGATTCGGTTCCGGTGATGGCGTCGTGGTGTGCACCGAACAGCAACAGCCGCCAGGCCTTGTCCAGTGCCTCGGCCGGATAGTGCGCCCCGAGCAGCCACGCCAAAGTAGCCAGTCGCTCGGCATCGAGCACCGACACCTCCGCCGCCCGCTGGGCTTGCTTGGTGTCGATGTACGACACATCCTTGCCGGTGAAAACCGGGTTCATGTCACGAGTCTGCGGGCTCAAGGCGATTCCGGAGGCGGCCGTCTCGGCACGGACGGCGGCGAAGAAGTCTCGGGGCAGGCCGACCACGAACCGCGGCCATTCATAGCGCTTGGCCCATTCCCGGTGAATCTGAGTGCACCAGCGCGAGGGGATGTTGTGATCGTGACCGACCGGGAGCAGGACGTTCCGGGTGGCTGCCACCTGCTTGAGGTCCTTGAACTCGCGATAGGCGTCGGCCATCGCCGCCTCGAGGTTTGGCTGCACCTCGAACTGCCAGCCGGCCACGTAGTGATCGGCCATGTAGTGCGTCAGCAGCCCGATTCCGCTCGGCGAGATCCATTCGAACTCGCTGGGGAACTGCATTCGAGTGATGTCGCCGGCATGACGCTTCGGCCCGACCATGTGGAAGGGGCCACGGGCCCACGCCGACGAGTCCAGCCCGGCCTGAGCCATCAGTCCGGGATAGCTCGGATCGTGCCCGAAAACGTCCAACTGCCAAGCAGTTCTTGGGTCTCCGCCGAGGACGTCGCGCTGATATCCGACACCGTAGACGGCATTTCTGATGGTCGACTCGGGGTGTGTGAGGTTCGTGTTCGGCTCGTTGTAGCTACCGCCGACGAGTTCGAGCCGGCCCTGCGAGATCAGCCGACGCATCTGCTCGCGATCGGCCGGGGCGGCGTCCCAATGCGGCTTCAGGTAGTCGAGTTCGGCGAGAACGAATCGATAGTCGGGGTCGTCCCGGGCCGCCTCGAGATGAGCTCGGGTCAGGTCGAACGCCGTGCGGGAGATCGCCGGCCGCCTGGCTTCCGCGACCGGTTGGTCGTACCAGGTCTGGCTGAAGCCGGCCTGGGTGTTCCACCACACCGGGTCGTAGTGGAAGTGCGACACCATCCACATCGTCCAACCGGTGGCTGCAGCCTGAATCACCCCTTCAGCGGTGCTCCGGGACGCCGTCATGTCGGCGTCCCCCGACATGCCATCGACAATTGCCGTCACCCGATGCACCGAACCCTCCGGGGCCGGTGCCGCGATGCTCACCGGCACCTCGACGACAATCTCGGTCAGGTCGGGAGCCAGGTCGTGGACGCTGACGAGCACGGGTTCCGGCGTGCTGACCGATGGGCCTTCGACCCGGACCCGCGCCTGCACCCGAGGCCGGGCCGCGCCGGTCTGCGGGGAACCATCGAGGGCCAGGTGCACCCGCACCACCGGGCGAGGACCGTGCGGGGTCCGGACGAACAGATCGGTGCTCTCAATGGTGACGATTCGCACGATGAGTCCTCGAGGTTATGGCCGGACCAAGAGCCCTTATTGCCGGTCGCTCCAGGTCCTCGGGGCAGGACCAGGTTGCTGGATCGTAGGGCAGTCACCGGTGGAGAGCAAGGCCTTTCTATCCTCACGCCGCACTTCCCCGCCCTAGCCGGCCAGAACGGAGATCGAGCTGGTATACGCGCCCTAGTCAGTGCGAGCAGGTGCTGCGGACTCGCGTTCGATCAGTTGTACCGGCGGCGCCGACCGGGAGCCTGGCATCCGCTCCTGGACCGCGAGTTTCGCAGCGGCAGCGCCCATTTCCTCCATCGGCAGGCGGACGGTGGTCAGCGCCGGCGTGACATCCGCGGCGATCGGGATGTCGTCGATGCCGACCACTGACACCTGATCGGGTACTCCGATGCCGGCCCTGCGCAGCGCCACCAGAGCGCCGATGGCCATCAGATCGTTTGACGCGAGCACGGCCGTGAAGTCCAGGCCTTCGCTCAGCGCCTCCTCGACGAGTTCCTGGCCGGACCGGCGGCTGAGGTCCCCGGCGCGCACCGTGACATCACGCCGGGCAATGCGGCGCTTCTTGGCCGCCCCGAGCGCCCCTGCCAGCCGGGCCGTGGTCGTGGTGTTGGCCGGCGGGCCCGCCAGGTAGAGGATTCGACGGTGCCCGAGCCGGGCCAGGTGAACCATGGCCAGCTCGGTGGCTCCGTGATTGTCGACGTCCACGGCACCCGCCGCCGTGGTCCCGCCAGGCAGCGGCCGCCCGCAGAACACCAGCAGCGATCCTTGCCGGGCCAGCCCTTCCGCGTGCCGTACCAGCTCGCCTTGGATCCGCGGGTGCTCGCTGCCGGCGCCCACCAGGATGACCGCATCCGCGCGATGGGTCCGCAGCAGGTTGAGGTACTTCAGCTCTTGATCCGGATCGCTTCCGGTGTTGCAGATCACGGCAAGCAGGTCGGTCTGCGCGGTAACCGACTGCACGCCCCGGGCGACCTCCGAGAAGAAGGGGTCGGAGACGTCGGCCAGGATCACCCCGAGGATGCCGGATTGGGCATGAATCAGCGCTCGGGCGTGGACATTGAGCACGTAGTCGTAGTGGCGCACGGCCTCCAGCACGCGATCTCTGGTCGACGTGGCCACCGGATAGTTCCCGTTGAGGACCCGAGAGACCGTGGCCGGTGACACCCCGGCGCGCGAGGCGACGTCGTTGAGGGTGGTCTGCCGTTCCGTGATAACCACTCCTTCGGCACTCGTCGTCGATGGCACTTTAGAGGACGATCATTGCAGCTTGTCGTTGACAGCGTCCCACGATCATGGTTTTTTCAAGAAAGGCCTTTCTAAGACGACCTGTGGAGATGACATGCCCAAGCCCGACCGACCAGCAAGCACCGCGGAGGTTGTCTCCGTCGGAATCATCATGAACGGCGTCACCGGCCGGATGGGCAGCAACCAGCACCTGGGCCGCTCGCTGGCGGCGATCCGCAAGCAGGGCGGGTTGGCCTTGCCCGACGGCCGGCGGATCTGGCCAGAACCGGTTCTGGTCGGTCGCAACCCGGTCAAATTGCGTGATCTCGCCGCCCAGCACGGGATCGAACGTTGGACGACGAACCTCGACGAGGCCCTCGCCGACCCCGACCTGACCGTCTACTTCGATGCTCAGGTAACCAGCCGCCGAGTGGAGTCTGTGCGCCGGGCGATCGAGGCGGGCAAGCACGTCTACTGCGAGAAGCCGACCGCAGCCAGTCTCGACGATGCGCTGTCGCTGGCCAAGTTGGCCGACCAAGCCGGAGTGAAGAACGGCGTGGTGATGGACAAGCTGTTCCTGCCCGGCATGGTCAAGCTCGCCTCGTTGGTGCGGTCTGGCTTCTTCGGCCGGATCCTGTCGGTCAAGGGCGACTTCGGGTACTGGGTGTTCGACGGCGAGTGGGGCACCCCGCAGCGGCCTTCCTGGAACTACCGACTCGAAGACGGCGGCAGCATCATCAGCGACATGTACCCGCACTGGCGGTACGTGCTCGATCACGTGATAGCGCCCGTCCGATCGCTGGTCTGCCGAGGTGCCACCCACCTTCCCACCCGCCTCGACGAGAACGGAAACTCCTATCGGGCAACGGCGGACGACGCCGCCTACGGAATCCTCGAGCTCGACGGGGGCATTGTGGCGACGATGAACTCGTCCTGGGACACCCGCGTTCATCGGGATGAGTTGTTCGAGTTGCAGGTGGACGGAACCCACGGATCGGCGGTGGCCGGGCTGCGCAACTGCCGCTTCCAGCCTCGGGTGGGCACCCCCCGGGCGGTCTGGAACCCGGACGTCGCCGACCCGCTGAACCACCGCGCGGGCTGGCAGGACCTGCCCGATATCGAGGTCTACGACAACGGGTTCAAGCAACAGTGGGAGCTCTTCCTGCGCCATGTCGTGGTGGGTGATCCGTTCCCCTGGGACCTACTCGAGGGCGCCAAGGGCGTGCAACTCGCCGAGCGCGCGGTGACGTCGTGGCAGGAACGCGCCTGGGTCGACATCCCGGATCTGGCACTGTGACGGCGGTTCGGTTGCCATTCGGTCCCTCGATGTCGGTGCGCGGATGGGTCAGACGACCGTGAACTGCTGGCTCTTTCGGGCGTCGCAGGTCTGCTGAATCCCCGGCGCACCAGCGGCCGTCGAAGCGCGCTGGATGTCGAGACACAATCCGGAGAACGTGAATCCGAGGTATCGGCCGGACGACCAGATCTGCTGGCTCGGGTTCGACGCGTCACACGGCATCTGGACGACGCGACCGCCCGTTGTCGTGGTCTTCTCCCGAATCGACATGCACATTCCCGAGTGCGCGATGACCAGGGCGCCGTTCCGCACCGTGAATTGCTGAGTGCGCGACGACGGATTGCACGGCGACTGAGTGAACGAGATGTTCTTGCTCCGGCTGTCGTTCCGGATTCCGAGACACAGCTCAGAGTTGAAGTTCATCAAGGAAAATGTCGCGGGGAGCGGGGTGGCCGTCGGCGTCGGGTTCGTCAGGCTGGCTGTCGGACTCGATGTCGCGGTGCTCGTCGCGGTACTCGTGGGCACCGGACTCGTGGGCACCGGACTCGTTGCGGCGGTCGTCGGGCTCGTGGTCGCCACCGGGCTCGACGAGGCCGGGATCGTCGAAGCCGGGCTCGCTGTGGTCGCCGGGCTCGCCGTCGCCACCGACGGCAGGCTTTCCGAGTTCAGGAAGGTGTTGTCCGCCGAGTTGTAGTGGGTGGCGAGGTAGCTGCCGGCTGCCGGGTTGGTGCTGGAGTAGTCGTCGTGGTGGCAGTCGAACAGGTCGTCGTGAGCCTTGTCCGCGCACGTGGTGGTCATCGCCGGGTAGTTGGGCTCGTCCGAATAGCACATCAGATCCCACTCGTCCGTGCAGTGCCCGCCGCCGCTGGTGTGCGGGGCCGAATACTGAACGGCGCCGAGGTTGTGCCCGAGCTCATGCGCGGCGATCGGCGGTGACCAGCAGCCGTTGTCGACGCGAGCGAACGTCGGGCCGAAGTTCGAGGCGTTGTCCGCTGTCTTGCGATCGTCGACCGGGGCGTCAGCGATGCCGCAGTAGACGTCGGTGTCGGCGAACGTCAAGTACTTTCGGTCGCTCCGGTTGTAGCCCAGGGCAACCAGCGCTGATTCCATTGCGTCGATGTCTGCGAGCTGCGAAGAGCTGATCTTGACCTCGGTCACCGTCGGTGCGCAGCCACTGGCGGTCTGCGTGGAGAGGAACCTGACGTGCCGGACCCCGCCGGTCTCTTGCGCGCTGCGGTTGAAGATGTCGTCGACGCCGAGTGCCCACGTCGCCAGAGAGCTCGAGTACGTCGAGAACCTGCTCGTACCGCTGTACACATAGAGCACCTGAACCCGGTTGCCGCTCGTGCCAGTACCAGCGCAGGGCACCACAGTCGGCGCAGCCTCAGCTTTCGCTGTGGCCGAAGATGGCCCTGCAGCAGCGCGTTTGGTCACCGGCGGCACCGGCACCTTCGGGTCGAATCCGGATCCGACCCAGTCGGCGTCCGGCCCGTGCGTGCACCGGGTCTTACCCTTGACAGTGATCTCGAAATTGCCACTGCAGGGCCCATCGACGCCGGCCGTGAGCCCGGAGTAGACCAGACCCTTCGCCGGCTGATCTTTGGGGATGCTCCGCTTGATCCGGGTGCGCACCGCAGCCGGCACCGCCGCCAGCTCCGCGAGCGGCGAGGACGTCGTCGAGGATTTCGCAACCACCGCAGCGGCCTCGACTCCGGACGTCGAACCTGCCCTGCGCACCAGATCCTGCGATGTGCCAGCGGAAACTGTCCCGCCGACAAGGACCACGGCGACCACCGATCCCAGGCCCACGACCACGGCCAAGCGACGCCGTCCACCCCGCGACCGGACGCGGTCAGCGGATCGGTGTCGCATACCAAAGTTTTGGGGCATCGCCGCGGGGTCTCCTCGGTTCGGACTGCGCTGTCGACCCTTAAGGTCGGTCAGCCCGCCCTCGGCGTTGCCCGATCACCACGACCAGCCGAGTGTCCCATGTCACACCGGTCGCCGAGCGGGTCGGCAGGTGCCGGGTCTACCGCTCGCCGGGACTGGCTCCGAGGTTGCGCCGACGTTCCCGGAAGGCGGCAACCCGGGTCCGGTTCTCGTACTTTGCCACCGCTAAACACGCGAACCGAGCCTTTGCCGGAGCAAATCGCGTGTCTAGCCCGAACAAAGTACGCGGGAGGTCCCCAAGCCCAGCAGCACCGCGACAGCCCGATCTTCGTCGGGAACCCCTGTCAGCCCTTGGCCACGGCGAGCCGATGATCGAGCGACCTCAACTGGGCTTCGACATCGTTCATGTAGCTCCGGAAGAAGCCGGCGTCCGCCGTGAGACCCAACGCCGTGCCACGAACGCTGAGCCACATCGCGCACTTGGTCGACCCCGCTGCCGGATCGATCGTCTCCACGCTGAACGTGAGTTCCGATCCGACAGCCACAGCTTCGACATTCGTCGCTCGTTGATTGAGGAGGGTGATCCCCTTCGCGAGCCCTCCGCGCCCTTGGTAAACGCCTATGGCGCGAGCGGCACCCGACGCATCCTTGTCCACCCGAGTTTCCCAGTTTGCCTTGCGCATGCTCACGGCGCTCTTTCCGGCCAGGGCGGAAATGAACGCGCGAACGCATTCCTCAGGCGTGGCCCGGACGTCGAATCTCCAGGTCTTGCGATGATCCATGAGCGCCATTGCGTGGCTCCAGCCGGTAACGGGTGAATGGGGTGCGGCGCGCAGTATCAGGCGTTCGGGATGTCTCGCTGTTCCGAGGTAGTAGCACTTTCCGGTGCCGCCCGGCGTTCGCTGATCTCCGCCGCAGTCGCCGCCAAGATCGTCTTTCCGGTGTCGACCGGCGACAATAGCGACTTGGCCACCTTGAACTTTGAGATTCCTCCGTTTCGCTTGGCCAGTCCGGCCCGCTGGCCCACCGATTCGGCTGCCGCCATGGCCGAGGCCGTTCCCACCACCGCATCTCCTGCGGCTTTCGCGACCGCAGCGCGGTTTTCCGAGTCGGTCAAGGCGGCGCCCGCAGACTCGGCAAGCTTTTTGAAGTCACGCATCCGACCCATGAGAGTTACCGTTCCCATCGCTTGGGGTTCATACAAATCTTGAATTGTCGAAACTAGGCTTGCGACAGGTTTTGGATCGGCTACCGGTCAGAGCCGGCCGGCCCGGCGCAGGATGGCGTCGTGCCGTTCGGTTCCACCGGAGCCGCCTCCGAAGCCGGCCAGGAAATAGCCGATGAACCTGAACACCACCAGGACCATGACGAGGCATGGGACGATCGACAACACGTTCGCCAAGGTGCTGATCACCGGAATGCCCGCCATCGCGACAACCGTGAGGCCTACCGCCGCAGCGAGCCATTTCCACACCGGAATACCGAACATCACGTCTCCTTCTCATCACCGCCCGTGCCGCCTCACGCTAGAACCGGCGGCACTCGCGAACCATGCATTACACGGATCTGGCTATGAATTGTCAGGAAACGCAATCTCTGAAGCGCGGCCTCGGCGACCCCCCGGAAGTGCCTTGATCGGTACGCGGACCGACCCGGACCTTCCGCTGGGTGGGCTCATCAGCCTCAGACGCCGGCCGTCGACAAGTAGGCCACATATGCAAGGTCTGCGTGAAGGTGCTTCACTACCGTGATCACCCACGTCAGCGCCGCGGGAGGGCAAGGATGCTTGATCTGAAACAGATCTCGGACCGAATCGAGATTGGTGATCTGCTGACCGAGTACACCTGTGCCATTGATAGCGGAGAGTGGGATCGTCTCGACAACGTCTTCGTCCCACAGGCGCGGATCGACTACACCGCCAGCGGTGGCATCGTCGGTGATTTCGCCGAAGTCAAACCCTGGCTCGCGAAGATGCTGCCGCACTTCGCGAACAGGCAGCACGTCATCGGCCAGATCGAGGTCACCCTGGACGGCGACACGGCCAATGTCGTCGCGTACTTCCTCAACCCGATGGTGATGAAGGAAAAGGATGGCTCGGAACGGCTTTGGGAATTCGGCGGGCTCTACCATCACCAGCTGATACGGACAGAGCAAGGCTGGCGATCGCGCGAGCTGGTCGAGGAAATCATCTGGCGGCGCACCGCCAGGTGAAATGCAAGGCTCACCCGCGGCGATTCTCCCAGAACAGTCTTTCCTCCTGATCCGGATCGGTGACGATCTTGCACTCGGCGTCGAGCCACATCGTGGCGCGATTCTTCCGCGTATAGGCGGGCCATCTCGGCACACCCGTCGCCGTGGGACGACCGTTGTGGGCGAAGCCCGCCCACAGTTCGCTCATGTGCCGGGCAGTCGCCAGTCGCCCCGGCGATTGGTCGGCGTAGAGGAAGAAGTCGAGGTTCTTGTCGGTGTTGGCGAATTTGAGGTTGATGTCTGAGGCGTGCGGTGATCCGAGGGGGAAATCGGTGCCCGGGACCACGGTTGGGTTCGGATACGCGAGCTGATACATGAACACAGGCGCGGCGCGCTGCGCGGCTTTGGCTTCCGCAATCTTGATTGCGTCACGCCAGATGGGTGAGGTGGTGATCGCGAAGTAGAGCTGAGCCGGCGTTGCGCCGGGCCGGGACGCGTGGAAAGTGCTGATGATCTGGTCGAGTTCGGCACCCTGATAGGTGCTGCTCAGCTCCTGACGCAGGCCGGCCTCGTCGATGCGGAAGATGTCGGGTGGCCCGAAGAGGCTGAAGAACACCGTTTCATCGCGGCAGGTGCCGCACATCAGCGGCTTACCGGCCGAGAAGGGCGCGACGCCATCGGCGAACGGGTGCTGCGGGATGACGGCGCCATCAACGAAGGCGCCGAAACCGGGCAGCGGGTCGGGGTCGCCCCAGGGCGCAACCCCATTCGCGGCTTCGGACTGCTGGATCTCGAGCAGCTTCCCGGCCGGGATGTCCTGCAGCCGGGGAATGTCCGCAGTGGTCAGTCCCAGGAGTTCCAGCGTGCGCTTGGCCCGAGCGGTGGCGCCGTCACGGGTCGGAAAACGCAGGGGGGCAGCGCTTTCGATCGAGGCCTTGTGGAATAGTGGCGCGGCCGCCGGCATGGTGTAGATAGCCGCAGTCTTGGCGCCGCCGCCACTCTCGCCCCAGACCATGATGTTGTCGGGGTCACCCCCGAAATTCTCGATGTTCTCGCTGGTCCAGCGCAGCGCCGCGAGAATGTCCAGCATTCCCTGGTTGGCGGCGTAGTCTCTGCCGCCGAGATCGCCCAAGAACAGATAGCCCAGCAGGCCCAGCCGGTGGTTGGACTCGACCACCACCACGTCATAGAGCTGCGCCAGATGGGTGCCGTCCTGCCCGGTGGCAGAGCCGGAGCCGATCATGTAGCCACCGCCGTGGTTGTAGAACATCACCGGCCGCCGCTTGCAGTCGGCAGCCGGCGTCCAAATGTTGAGGTACAGGCAGTCTTCGGAGGGTGCCGGCATCCGGCCACTGCCGGATGGGCCCATCTCGCTACCCGCTGCCTGGAACGCTGGGTTGGGAAAGCTCACCGCGTCGCGGACGCCGGACCACCTCATGGGCGGCTTCGGGGCCTTGAATCGAAGGTTGCCTAGCGGCGGCGTGGCATAGGGGACGCCGAGAAACTTGACGATGCCGTCCTCGCGCCGTCCGCGCACCTTGCCGTAACGGGTTGCCACCTCGTCCGTTCTCCCGGCGCCTCGCGCCTGCGCGGAGAGCGGCATGGTCATCGCGGCGACCACGGACAGCGAGCTGCCGAGCATCGCCCTGCGGGTGATCTTCGAGTCCACGGTCAGACCTCCTTCGGGGAGCGCAACGGGTTTGCGCTCTGGGTGTTCCCTTTACGCAGCCCGCCTGCTTCGCAGAGATACCGCCGCATCGACAGCTGCTATTTGGCGTGCCGG
>DATINJ010000381.1:0-30942 GCA_035474375.1 Kineosporiaceae bacterium
TCCCGTCGGCTGATCTTCCACCGGGTCCGGGCCGCCCACGCCGGTGACCGACAGGGCGAGGTCCGAGCCCATCAGGTTGGCGACTCCGTGAGCCATCTGCCGGGCGCACGAAGCCGTGATGACCGGGCCTTGATCGACGTCGAGCACCTTGTACTTCACGTCGCTGGTGTAGGCGACCACGCCACCGCAGAACCAGTCGCTCGCGGCCTCGGCGGCACCCAGATAGCTGGCGATCCGGCCGCTGGTCAATGACTCGGCGACGGAAGCGGTCCGATCGCTTCGGCGGAGGGCGCGCGAGATCGCGCCGGCGACCTCGGACAGTTCGGCGGATCGTTGGTGATGACTCGGCATTCGCCCATTGTGCGGTGTTCTGCGCGGCCGTGCGTGTTGTCACGGCCGCCCATCGTGGCCCCGATCGTGGCCGGCGCGCAGGGGAACTGTGCATCTGCGTTTGAGTGGACGTCCAGCTAGGCGGATAGTCGTTTGGGCACCCGCTCGGTGGGTAGGCGGAACCTCTAGTCATCAATCAAAGGAGATCAAAATGACTACCGCACAAGAGATCATGTCGAGTGACACGCGGTGCGTGGGGGAGAACCAGACCCTGGCGGAGGCGGCCCGCCTGATGCGCGAACTGGACGTTGGTGCGCTGCCGATCTGCGGCGAGGACAACCGGCTGAAGGGCATGGTGACAGACCGCGACATCGTCGTGAAATGTGTCGCCGAGGGCGGTGACCCCCAGCAGATCAAGGCGATCGCCCTGGCCGAAGGCAAGCCGGTGACCGTCGGCGCGGACGACGACATCGAGGTCGCCTTGCGAACAATGGCAGACCACAAGGTACGCAGGCTCCCCGTGATCGACGGCCACGATTTGGTCGGCATCATCAGCCAGGCGGATATTGCCCGGAACCTGCCGGAGGAGAAGATCGGTGACTTGGTAGAGGCGGTCTCCTACTGAGAATTCCGCCCCCAGCAGGGTCCTGGGAGTTCTGTCCCTTTCCTGGTACCAGCGATTAACCTAGTTTGGACTAGCGCTTCGAGCAGTCCGGGGCAGACGGCCGATCCAGGCTTGGAATGAGATGAGGACAGTCAATGCCGGGGCCCTGCTGGCAGCTGGGCTCGCGATGACCGACCTGGGTGTAAGTGATCTCTGGCTACGGTACTTCGCATTGGGTGGGGCATATCCACGGCAGCAACTCCAGGCCTATCTGGCCGGTGCTGATGCATGGAGCGCGCACGAGCATGACGTGGCTGCCCACGCCCTCAACGAGTACTTCGCCGATCAGGGTATGGATCATCCGGTGTCGTACTCGGATGATCTATAGCCCGACAGAGCAGGCCCATGACTGATCACACCGCCGACCGCGACGGCCGAGATGACATCGGTGAGCCCGACAGCACACGAAACTCGGACGGAATCGAGAACCTACCCTCCGAGGTGGCGGGCGCTTTGGGTGCGCCGGTGGCCGATTCCGTACGCGCCTACAGCGAACTCGCCAAGATCGTCCTCAATCAGCAGCCGTTGGGAGCTGTCCTGCGGCGGATCGCGGAGCTTGCCGTGGAAATCATTCCCGGTGCAGACGACGTCTCCGTGACCTTGATCGAGCACAACCGTGCGCGCAGTGTCGCCTTCACCGGGCCACTGGCGATTGCGCTGGACGAGCGCCAGTACGAAGCCGGCTTCGGCCCCTGTATGGACGCCGCCGTCACCGGCCAACTGATTCAGATCGAAGACACCGGAAATAGCACGGTCTATCCGGAATTCTCTCGGCAAGCCCGGCGGCACGGCATACGCCACACCCTTTCCATCGGAATGCCGACCCAGCAGGGCACCACCGGGGCGCTGAACATCTACGGCGCCGGTGCGGCTGGGCCTTTCGACTCGACCGCGCGGGATATCGCGGCGACCTTCGCCGGGTACGCCGCCATCGCTCTGCTGAACGCTGCGCTGTACGCCGGAACCCTGGACGAGGTTTCCCAAATGCGTCGGGCGCTGGCCTCGCGAGCGAGCATCGAGCAGGCCAAGGGCATCCTGATGCGAGACCAGCGCTGTACCGCCGACGAAGCCTTCGCGATATTGCGGGAGAAGTCCTCGCGAACCAACCGGAAGCTGCGAGACATCGCCCAATCGATCATCGACGAGGCCATCGCCTGAGTCTGATCTGCGCCGCTGGAGCGGAGTCGTTGATCGACGGGCGGACTTCGACGACATCCGATAGGTCTGGACGACCGCCGGGGCGACCTGTGATCGGGCGCTACCTGCGACCTACGGGTGTCGAAGGGGAGATCATGAAAGCAGTTACGTGGCAGGCTAAACGGGATGTCCAGGTGGACACCGTGCCGGATCCGGTGCTCCAGCAGCCCACCGACATCATCATTCGGGTCACCTCGACCGCTATCTGTGGCTCCGATCTGCATCTGTACGAGACGCTCGGTCCGTTCCTGGACGCCGGTGACATTCTCGGACATGAGCCAATGGGAATCGTCGAGGAGGTCGGGCCCGAGGTACGCGCCGTGCGCCCGGGAGATCGAGTGGTGGTGCCGTTCAACGTTTCCTGCGGTACCTGCTTCATGTGTGCCGGAGGCCTGCAGTCGCAGTGCGAGACCACTCAGGTGCACGAACACGGCACCGGAGCAGCCCTGTTCGGCTATACCAAGCTCTACGGCCAGGTGCCCGGCGGTCAGGCCGAGTTCCTCCGGGTGCCGTTCGGGAACACGCTGCCGATCAAAGTGCCCTCCGGGCCGAAGGATCAGCGCTTCCTGTTCCTGTCCGATGTGCTGCCGACAGCCTGGCAGGCAGTGGCGTACGCGGACGTTCCGGACGGCGGCAGCCTGGTGGTGCTCGGGCTCGGCCCGATCGGCGACATGGCTGCCCGGATCGCCCGCCAGCAGGGCGTGGAGCAGGTGATCGGGGTCGACCTGGTCCCGGAACGGCTGCAGCGAGCCGCTCGGCGCGGCGTCACCACGATCGACCTGAACGATCACCAGGATGATCTGGGAGAGGTGGTCCGTGATCTGACCGACGGGCGCGGCAGCGACGCGGTGATCGACGCGGTGGGAATGGAGGCGCATGGGGCGCCGGCGGCGAAACTCGCTCAGCAGGTGACCGGCCTGCTGCCGGACGCACTGGCCCAGAAGGCGATGGAACGCACCGGGGTCGACCGGTTGGCAGCCTTGTACTCCGCGATCGACCTCGTTCGTCGGGGCGGCACGATCTCCATCTCCGGGGTGTACGGCGGGATGGCCGATCCGCTGCCGATGCTGCAGATCTTCGACAAGCAACTCCAATTGCGCATGGGGCAGGCGAACGTCTGGAACTGGGTGCCCGCGATTCTGCCGCTGCTGAGCGATGAGGATCCGCTCGGGGTGGACGGCTTCGCTACCCACACCCTGCCGTTGGATCAGGCGCCTCAGGCGTACGAGATGTTCCAGAAGAAGCAGGACGGCGCGATAAAGATCGTCTTGGAACCCTGAGGGTCGGGTTCGGTGGAGTGTTAAGAGGCCACCCACCGGCAGCAGGCTCCGAGTTCCAGGGGTGGGGCCGCTGGCGCGCAACGGGGGTAGTGTGACCGCCCAACGATCGGCGGAGACTGATGGCTTAAGAACACCGTAAGTTATCCTACATAAGCTCCCTGTGCCCGGTAGGGTGCCGAACGTGACCAACGAACCCTCCGCCCCATCGTTGGCGGACGTCGTAGCCGTACTTGAGCGGATGTACGACCCCTCCTGGGCCCGTGACTGGGATGCCGTCGGACTGGTGTGCGGTGAGCCATCCGCACCGGTGCGCCGGATACTGCTCGCCGTCGACCCCGCGCCGTCCGTGATCGAAGAGGCGCTCGCCTGGCGAGCCGACCTGCTGATTACTCACCACCCCTTGCTTTTCAAGGGTGTGCACGCGGTTGCGGCGACCAATCCCAAGGGTCGCGCCGTCCATCAGTTGATCCGGGGCGGCTGTGCCCTGTACACCGCCCATACCAACGCCGACGTGGCCGCGCCCGGTGTCTCGGACGCCCTGGCCCGAGTGCTCGGACTCACCGATTTGGTACCGCTTTCGGCCGATCCGGCCGATCCGATCGACAAACTCGTCACCTTCGTGCCGGAGAGTGCGGTCGAGAAGGTGATCGACGCGCTGGCCGGTGCCGGGGCGGGAGAGATCGGTGAGTACTCGCGCTGCGCGTGGACCTCGGTCGGGACCGGCACGTTCGTGCCCAGTGTCGGGGCGGTACCGGCGATCGGCACCCCAGGGGAGCGCGAGGCGGTGGAGGAGCGCCGGGTCGAGATGATATTGCCGAGGCACCGGCGCTTCGAGGCGATCGCCGCGCTTCGCAGCGCGCATCCCTACCAGACGCCGGCCTTCGACCTCTTCGAACTGGTGTCCTGGTCCACCCCGCGCGGGATCGGCCGGGTCGGCACCCTGGAGGCGGCGACCAGCCTGCGGGAGTTCGCGATGCTGGTCGCCGAGGCCCTCCCGGGCACCGCCCAGGGCGTGCGGATCGCCGGCGAGCCAACCGCTGAGGTCCGGCGGGTAGCGGTCTGCGGCGGTTCCGGGGATTCGCTCTTCGACGCCGTCCGGGCAGCCGAGGCCGACGTCTACGTGACCGCCGACCTGCGCCATCACCCCGCCTCCGACGTCCGTGACCTGGCCGGCGACGGGCCGCCGTACCTTGTCGACGTGGCCCACTGGGCCAGCGAATGGCCCTGGCTGGCTGGGGTTTCGAATCGTCTGGAGGGAGCGTTGATGGACCTCGGGACGCCGGTCGAGGTACTGGTTTCGGTCCGCAGCACCGACCCGTGGATCTTCCGAGTGCCGAGCCCCGGCGGCATGGTGCGCTGACACCGTCATCAGCGCCGTAGGGCTCGCGAACAATTGAGGCTCTAGGGTCACCGTTCACCGCGCCCGGTTGCGCACCTTAGGGTGACGGGGGAACCAGGTACAGGCTCGTGGCGGAAGGATGGTTTTGCTGTGGTGACAGCGGCGGCACAAGATCAATGGCGGCTGCTCGACGTCCAGGCGCACGACACCCGGCTGTCGCAGATCGCGCATCGGCAACGAGCGATGCCCGAGCACGCGGAGATCGAGCAGTTCAAGGCTCGGCTGGCGGCGATCGACGCCGACGTGGTGGTGGCCCGCACTGCAGTCACCGACCTCAATCGGCAACTGACCAAGGCCGAGAGCGACGTCGAGCAGGTTCGGACCCGGGTCGCTCGCAACCAGGCTCGACTCGACTCTGGTCAGGGCAGCGCGAAGGATCTGCAGGGGCTTCAGCACGAGTTGGAGAGCCTGGCGAATCGCCAGGGCGTCCTGGAGGACGCCGAACTGGAGATCATGGAACGCCAGGAGGAGGCCAGCACCGCGCTCAGCACTGCGAAGGCCGAGTACGACAAGGTGGCCGAGCAACTGGCTGAGGTGGAGACCCGTCGGGACAAGGCGCTGGCGCTGCTCGAAGTCGAGGCGGCGTCCGAGCGTCAAGCCCGGGAGAACGCGGCGGCCGGCGTCCCCAAGCCGCTGATCGCCCTGTACGAGAAGATCCGAGAGCAGTCGGACGGCGTCGGCGCGGCCCGGCTGTACCAGCGCCGGTGCGAGGGTTGTCGGCTCAGTGTCCCGCCGAACGACCTGAACATCATCCGTAGCGCACCCGCCGACCAGGTGATCAGGTGCGAAGAGTGTCGGCGGATCCTGGTACGCACCGCCGAGTCCGGGCTCTGATGAGTCGCCCGCTTGTCGTGGAGGCGGACGGCGGGTCCCGCGGTAACCCTGGCCCGGCTGGATACGGCGCGTTGGTCCGGGATGCCCAGACCGGTGCTCTGCTGGCCGAGGTGGCCGAGTCGATTCCGCTCGCCACGAACAACGTGGCCGAGTACGAAGGGCTGGTCGCCGGGCTGAAGGCGGCCGTGGCGATCGACCCGGATTGCACGATCGAGGTCCGGATGGATTCCCGGCTGGTCGTGGAGCAGATGTCCGGCCGCTGGTCGATCAAGCACGAGGACATGCGCCGGCTGGCGGCCCTGGCCCGCGAGGTGATTCCGAGTTCCCGAGTCCGGTACACCTGGATCCCACGGGCCGAGAACGCGCATGCCGACCGGTTGGCGAACGCGGCGATGGACGCCGGCACCGGATCCACCCGGCGGATGCGGTTGATGTCGACCCGTCGACCGGATCAAGCGGCATCGGGCTCCGGCGAAGCCGGCGCGGACGGCGGTTCGACCGCGGTCGCTGGACGCCGGCGCAGTCCGGTTGCGGACGGCTTCGCGGTCTGGAGCGTCGAGGCGGTGGATCTGGGGGAACCGACCACGGTGATCCTGGTCCGGCACGGCCGCACCGACGACACCGACCAGCATCGCGCCCGCGGTGGTGGCACGGATGGGCCCGCACTCAACATTCCCGGCCAACGGCAGGCCGGACAGTTGGCGCGATTGCTGGCCGAGCACGCCCAGTCGCAGGCCGACCGAGAAGCGGCGTCCGGTGCCGGATCTGGTTCCTCGTCCGATTCGCCAACTGAATCACCGGCTGCAGCACCGGCCGAAGCACCGGCCGAAGCACCGGCCGAGAGTCTGCTCGGTACCCGCCCGGTGGCGGTCGTCGCCTCACCGCTGCTGCGGTCTCGACAGACCGCAACCGTGCTTGCCGAGGCGCTCGGTCTGGAACCGCAGTTCGAAGGCGACTGGGCAGAGGTGTCGCTCGGCGACTGGGACGGGCTGGGCTATGCCGAGATGGCCGCAGGCTGGCCGGACACCTTCCGCGACTGGCGCCGCTCGACCGCGGTGTCACCGCCGAACGGGGAGTCTCTGGACGAGGTGGCGAAGCGGGTGGGCGCCGCGTGCGACCGATTGGTGACGGCGTACCCGGGCCGGACCGTGGTGGTCGTCAGCCATACCGCGCCGATCCGGACGGTCCTTGCCCGGGCGCTGGCGGCTGGGCCGGCGGCGCTCTGGCGGCTGCGGGTGGACCCGACCGCGATCAGCGTGGTCCGGTTCTGGGCCGATGGCGGGTGTGAGGTGGCCACCGTGAATTCGGCCGCCCATCTGCGCTGAGCCCTTCTGCGGTGAGATAGAACAGACCCTAGTTGCCCCGCCCGTTCGGAATCCCAGGAGTTTGACGTCATGTCCTACGCAGGTGATCTCACCCCCGACGAGGCTTACCAACTGCTGGAGAGCCAGCCCGACGCGATTCTGGTCGATGTGCGGACCAAGGCGGAGTGGTCGTACGTCGGGGTTCCCGACCTGTCCGAGGTCGGCCGTCCGCTGGTGCTCTCGGAATGGGTGACCTTCCCGGATGGCGCCCGGAACCCGCAGTTCCTGGACGACCTGACCGCGGCCGCGAAGAGCACGGCCGCCCCGGTGGTCTTTCTCTGCCGCTCCGGGGTCCGTTCGGTGGCTGCCGCGCAGGCGGCCACGGAGGCGGGGTTCACCGCCGCGTACAACATCACCGAGGGCTTCGAGGGCCCTTCGGACGCCTCCGGCCATCGCGGCACCGCCGCCGGCTGGAAGGTCCGCGGACTGCCGTGGCGGCAGTCATGAGCGGGGCTGATCGCGGGTTGCCCACGGATCGAGAGCTGCGCCCGGCGACGCTGAGTGTTCGTGGCGGCCTGACCCGATCCGACTTCGCCGAGACCTCCGAGGCGCTGTTTCTCACTCAGGGGTATGTCTACGACTCGGCTGGTCAGGCCGAGGCTGCGTTCAAGGGCGAGGTCGAGCACTTCGTCTACTCCCGGTACGGCAATCCGACCGTTTCGATGTTCGAGGAGCGGCTACGCCTGCTCGAAGGGGCTCCGGCCTGCTTCGCCACCGCCACCGGGATGGCCGCGGTGTTCAACTCGCTGGCCGCGATCCTGAAGGCCGGCGATCGGGTGGTGGCCGCCCGCTCACTCTTCGGCTCCTGTTTCGTGATTCTCGACGAGTTGCTGCCGCGCTGGGGGATCCACACCGACTTCGTCGACGGTCACGATCTGGACCAGTGGCGAGCCGCGTTGGCCACCCCCGCACAGGCGGTGTTCTTCGAATCGCCATCCAACCCGATGCAGGAACTGATCGATATCCAGGCGGTCAGCGAGCTGGCCCACGCCGCAGGCGCCCAGGTCGTCGTCGACAACGTGTTCGCCACCCCGCTGCTGCAGAAGCCGCTGGAGCTGGGCGCCGACATCGTCGTCTACTCCGCTACCAAGCACATCGACGGTCAGGGTCGGGTGCTTGGGGGTGCGATCCTCGGCCCCGAGGAGTACATCAACGACCAGGTGCAGACCCTGATGCGGCACACCGGTCCCTCGCTCAGCCCGTTCAATGCCTGGGTGTTGCTGAAAGGCCTGGAGACGCTGCGGTTGCGGGTCGATCACCAGTGCGCGGCCGCGCTTCGACTGGCTCAGTGGCTGGAAGCCGACCAGCGGATCGGGACGGTGCGCTACCCGCACCTGCCGAGCCACCCGCAGTACGACCTGGCCAAGCGGCAGATGTCGGCCGGTGGCACCGTGGTCACCTTCGAACTCGCGGCCGGGCCGGGCGATCCGCAGGCGTTGGCTTTCGGGTTCGTCGACGGGTTGCGGGTGATCGACATCTCGAACAACCTGGGGGACGCCAAGTCCATGGTCACGCACCCGGCGACCACAACGCATCGGCGGTTGACGCCGCAGGCTCGGGCCGCAGCCGGGATCACCGACGGCACGGTTCGGCTCTCGGTCGGGCTGGAGGACGTGGACGACCTGATCGAAGACCTGGACTCGGCGCTCGGCTGACCCGATCCCTTGGGTTGGTCGTGGTGATCTCCGGCCCCTGGGTGATCGGTAACTGCGCCCGCTTTCGTGCCGCGAATGGCACTACCCCCGGGCGTATCTGACGATCTTCGCGGAGGGCTGTGGCTACTTCGACCGGCATTGCGGTGATCATGCACGGATACCCGCTTTGAGGTGGGCAACCGTGCATGATCGCGGGCTAGGCGTGGGCAACCGTGCATGATCGCGGGCTAGGTGTGGGCAACCGTGCATGATCGCGGAATGGGGTGGGCTCTTTTCGGCTGATCACGGTGAATGATTCGGTTTGTGTGGATCAAGGTCATGACAGGATGTCAATGTGCCCGATGTAACCGATCTGCGCCCCGGCGATCCCGAAAGCATTGCCGGTTACCGCGTGCTCAGCCGGTTGGGGTCGGGCGGGCAGGGCGTGGTGTTCCTGGCTGCCGCGTCGAGCGGTGATCTGGTCGCGATCAAGCGACTACTGAACGGGCCGGAAGATACCCAGGCCCGAGCGCAGTTTGCCAAGGAGGTCGCTGCGGCGCGCTTGGTGGCACCGTTCTGCACGGCTCAGGTCGTCGATGCCCAGTTGGAGGGTGACTCGCCCTACGTGGTGAGCGAGTTCATCCCCGGGCCGTCGCTGCAGCAGCAGATTCAGCGCAGCGGGCCGATGCAGGGCACCACGTTGCAGCGGATGGCGATCGGGACGGCGACCGCGCTGGCCGCGATTCATCAGGCCGGTGTCGTGCACCGGGATTTCAAGCCGGCCAACGTGATGATCTCGCCCGAAGGTCCGCGAGTGATCGACTTCGGGATCGCCCGCGACCTGGCTACCGAGACGACCGTGACCAGCCGGGTGTTCGGCACTCCGGCATACATGTCGCCGGAGCAACTGCGCGCCGATGTCGTCGGCCCGGCCACCGACATGTTCGCCTGGGCCTCGGTGATCGTCTATGCCGCGACCGGGCGGGCCCCGTTCGACGCAGAGCACATGATGGCGGTGATGTACCGGATCACGTCCGGTGAGCCGAACCTGAGTGGAGTACCGGACGCCCTCGTCGGCGTGCTGCGGCAATGCCTGGAGAAGGATCCGGCCCGACGTCCAACCGCCCAGCAGGCACTTGCCCAGCTGCTCGGGCGGCCTGGGTCGCAGCCTGACCAGACCGATCCGACCACGGTGTTGGCCGAGGCCACCGGTCTGGTGCGGGGCGCGGCCACCGTTCTGGATCGGGGCGCGGCCGGCGCGCCGACGGTACTGCGACCGGCCTACGATCAACCGCCGCCGTTTGAGCAAGCGTCATCTGCGCAACCGCCAGAGCCGCCCACCTGGGGGACGCCGGCGCCGTCGACGTCGCAGACGCCGGGGCTGCCGATCTTGGGGACACCGGGGCTGTCGACCTCGGGGACACCGGGGACGCCGATCTGGGGGACGCCGCCCGCCGAGGCGCCCGAGCCCGAGCCGGCTGATCTCGGCACGCGCGCCGGTCAGGCCTGGAGCGCCGACGCCGGCCATCTGGCGAGCCTGCCCCGCCGACACCGCCGGCGATCGGTGCTGCAGACGGCCGTTGTCCTGGCGATCATCCTTGGTGGTGCCGCGGCTTTCAATGGCAACTTTCCGGGCTGGTCGACGAACCGCGACTCGGGCGTCCCGGCCGGCGATCAGGAAGCGTACGAGGCTGCGGTAGCGGCTGCGGCGAGTGCCGCCGCCGAGAGTGCGGCCGCCGAGAGTGCCGACGCGCCGGCCACTGCCAAGGCCACCGACGCCGAGGTGGTGGGCGCGGACGGGGATGGCGGGACCATCGTGCTGGGTAACGCCGGGGGCATCCCAGCGCGGTTCGCGGGTAGCTGGAAGGGCAGGATCGTGGAGAGTACCGGCGATCACGCCACCGTCCGGTTGACGCTCAAAGCCGGTGCGCCGTCCGGGCGCCTGAAGTTCGCCGAATTCGGCTGCTCGGGAACGGTCAAGATGACGTCGGCAGTGGTCAACGTCCTCACTCTGGAGGCGGTGATCACGAAGGATCCGAAGCGTCAGTGTGCCCAGTCCAGCAAGGTCACCGTGATCGAGCTGAGCGGTGGCGAGTTGCAGTTCGCCATCGTTGATGACGGCGAACCCAGCCGAGCCGGTTCGGGCACCCTGCACAGCTGACCTGGCCTCGCCGGTGGGCGATCATGTCCGGACGGTCACCAGATCTGACCCGACACGTGGTTCAACGCCGACAACCATTGCACGAGACGGTGACACCTTGGATCAAGGTGATGGCAGGATGTCGCCGTGCCTGACGTCATCGATCTGCGCCCCGGTGATCCGGAAAGTGTTGCCGGCTATCGCCTGCTCAGCCGGCTCGGAGCGGGCCGGCAGGGGGTGGTGTTCCTGGCTGCCACGTCGAGCGGGGAGCTGGTGGCGATCAAGTGCCTGCGGCTTGGGCCGGAGGAGACCCTGGCCCGCGTGCAGTTCGCGAAAGAGGTCACGGCCGCTCGCCTGGTCGCGCCGTTCTGCACGGCTCAGGTGATCGAGGCTCACGTGGACGGCGACTCGCCCTTCGTGGTGAGCGAGTTCATTGCCGGGACGTCGCTGCAGCAGGAGGTCGAGCGCGGCGGGCCGATCCTGGGCACCGTGCTCCAGCGGATGGCGATCGGGACGGTGACCGCGCTGGCCGCGATCCATCAGGCCGGTGTCGTGCACCGGGATTTCAAGCCGGCCAACGTGATGATCTCGCCCGAAGGTCCGCGAGTGATCGACTTCGGGATCACTCGCGACTTGGCTACCGAAATGACCGAAGCTAGCAAGGTTTTCGGCACTCCGGCGTACATGTCACCGGAGCAGCTGCGGGCCGAGACCGCCGGCCCGGCGACCGACATGTTCGCCTGGGCCTCGGTGATCACCTACGCCGCGACCGGGCGAGCGCCGTTCGACGCGGGGCACGTAGCGGCGGTGATGTACCGGATCAAGTCCGGCGAGCCGGACTTGAGCCGAGTACCGAATGACCTCCTGGGTGTGCTGCGGCAGTGCCTGGAGAAGGATCCGGCCCGGCGTCCGTCCGCCCAGCAGGTGCTGGCCCAGCTGCTCGGGCGGCCTGGGCCAGCACCTGACCAGGCCGACCCGAGCCTGGTGCTGGCGGAGGCCACCGAGTTGGTGCGGTCCGGCGACTCCGGGGAACCGCTCAAGCCGGTCTGGGGTTCGCCATCGGCCGAACAGCCGGTCCCCCCTTCCGACCAGGAAGAAGCACCTCTCCTGCAACGCCCGCGACGTGAGCGCTCGCAACCTGCGAGTTTCCCGCCTCGACAGCTTGGGACGGCCGTCTTTCTGGCGATCGTCCTCAGTGGTGCGGCGGTCTTCGGTGCCACCTTTTCGGGTTTCCCCTGGAACCGTGACACCGGCGCGCTGACCAAGGCCCAGATTGCGGCCGCCGAGAGCAGTAGGGCGGTAGCCGACGCCAAGATCAGGGCCAGTGCCGAGGCGGACGTGGCCGCCGCGCATGCCGGGCTCAACACCCCGAGCGCGGCGGGCACGGGGACCGGCGGCAGCGGCGGGCAGGCTGCCGGTGGCACCATCCCGGAGTCGTTCGCAGGTACTTGGAAGGGGCAGATCGCCATCATGGGCGACCCCGGTGACGGCATCGCCGCCGAAGTCACGCTTAAAGCCGGGTTGCCTTCCGGACAGGTGAAATTCCCCGAATTGGATTGCTCGGGAACGCTCAATCTGACGTTGGCACTGGTGACCAGCCTGACCATGGAACAGGTGATCAGCCAGGACCCGCAGGACCAGTGCGCGAAGCAGAGCAGGGTCTACCTGACGTTCGGCGGCTTCATCGATGCTGGTGACCTGCGGTTCACCATCATTGATGATGGCAAACCCAACCGGACGGGCAGCGGCCTGTTGACCAAGTGAGCGCCGGGCTCAGTGGCTACCGGAGCCGGCTCACCAGTGCCAGCCGCGGGCGGCCAGTTCCATCTCGACGCAGAACCGCTCGTCCGCGGTCCGGCAGATCCGGCCCTCCGGCCCCGGGTGCTGAGCCGGAACTCCGGCCAGTTCGCACGCCTCGGCCAGTAGCTGGTCGTACGCCGAGCGCCGAGTGTGAATCCGGTGGGCCCGGGCGTAGTAGGTCAGGTCGGCGTCCTTCGCCTCAAGCACCCGCAGTTCCGTGGCGATCAGGCCGAGGCGATGCTGTACTTCCAGCACGGTGAAGGGATCTGGCTGGTCTGACGACGATGATCGGCGTTTCCGGTTTGCCCGACCTACCCGGGCGCCGAGAGTTCGCACGAGAAGCATCGGCCAGCGCCACAATGGCCCCAGCCCAGACCACAGGGACCGGATCAGGGCAAGACCGATTACGGTGAGGGTAAGTCGAGCCACCCAACCCATCCGCGCACCTTTGCTGAGGCGTGGATTCAATCATAAGACCGCGGACGCGCGGGCCGCCTCCGCGCGGGCCGCCGTCCAGACCGCCTCGACGTCGTCCCATTCGGTGGATTCCACGCCGATCGAGATCCGTACCATCCAGCGTCCGTCCAGGACGGCGGGGGAGACGAACCCAGCGCCGCTCGCGTTCAGCGCATCTGCCCAGGCCAGAGTGTGCCGGTCCAGGGCCTCGCCATCCAGGACGGCGCCGTCGGCGGCGACCAGGCCGGGCGGTTCGTGCCGCAGGCAGACGGTCTGCAGTTGGACGGGCGCCAGCACCCGCCAGCCGGGTTCGGCCGCCACCGCGTCGGCCAGGCGCCGGGCATTGAGCAGATCGCGCCGCAGTCGCGCCTGGATCGCCGGCACGCCGTCGAGGCGCAGGTGAAACCAGAGCTTGAGGGCCCGAAACCGACGTCCCAGGGGGATGCCCCAGTCGCGGTACTCGACCACGGCATCGGCGGTGGAACGCAGGTAGCTCGGTGCGGTGGACATCACCCGGATCAGGAGCTCTGGATCCCGCACGTAGAGCAGCGAACAGTCCAGGACGGTGCCCATCCACTTGTGCGGGTTCCAGGACAGCGAGTCGGCCGCCGGAGAGCCGGCGCCGTCACCGTCAATGCCGTCGATCAGCCAGCGGTACTCCGGCAACAACAGTGCCGATCCGGCCATCGCGGCGTCCACATGTACCCAGGCGCCGTGCTGCCCGGCGATCGGCAACAGCGTGGCCAGCGGGTCGACCGCCGTGGTGGCTGTCGTCCCGATGCTCACCACCACCGCGGCAGGCCGTCGTCCAGCCGCGACATCGGCGGCCATCGCCGCCGCCAGCGCGTCCGGCAGCATTGCGTGGGTCTGCGGGTCGGTCTGGATCAGCCGCAGGTTGTCCCGGCCGAAACCGGCCAGCAGCACGGCTTTCGGGACCGAGGAGTGGGCCTGCTCGGAGGCATAGACAACCAGTGGCTGCGGCAGGGACTGGAGCCCGCCGTGCTCGACGCTGTACCCCCCGGCTCGTTCCCGCGCCGCCAGCAGCGCCACCAAACAGGCGGTGGACGCGGTGTCGTGGATCGCGCCCTGCCAACTCGGGCTCAGGCCGGTGAGCTGGCGCATCCAGTCGCAGACCACCTGCTCCAGTTCGGTCAGTGCGGGGGCGGACTGCCAGGAGATGCCGAGCCCGCCGAGCCCGGAGGACGCCAGGTCGCCGAGTACCGAGGCCAGCGCGGCGTTCGACGGGAACCAGCCGACGTGGCGGGGGTGCTGCACTTGGGTGAGTCCGGGCACGATCACCCGCTCCAGGTCCGCGATCAGTGCCGTGATGTCCTCGGTACCCGCCGGCGGGGTGCTCGGCAGAGCGGCGGCGACCTCGCCCGGCCGGACCTGGGCCTGGACCGGCAGGTCCGCGATCCGGGTGCGGTGGTCGGCGATCCAGTCGATCAGGACGTGACCGGCGGCGCGGAACTCCTCGGGCGTCATGACAGCAGGATGACGTCGAGGACCCAGGGCGTGCCCGGTTTCGGCGGAGCGGTCAGTTCGACCGGCCAGCGTTGACCTACCGCCGCCGCCAGCGCGGTCGGCGTCGACGGGTCGGACTCGGATTCCAGCAGGTGCCGCGTGACCTCGCCGCGGGTGTGCTTGGCCAGGTGGCTGACCACGCTCCGGCGTCCGTCCTGATCGCGCAGGACCCGAACGGCCACCGTCCGGGCCGCCAACGGGCCGGTCAGCGGGGCAGCAGCGGCGTACGGGCCGGACCGGCAGTCCACGATCAGGCCTCGCCGGCCGGCGGCAGTGGCCAGCGCCGCCGGCAGCTCGGTGCGCCACAACCGGGCGAGCGGGCCCAGGCCGGGCAGGTCGCCGTCCATCGAGAGCCGGTAGGAGGGGACCCGATCGTTCGGTCGCAGCGCGCCCCAGAGCGCCGAGGTGATCACGACCCGGTTGGCGCCGCGTCGGCGGGCGGACGCGGAGAGCGTCGGCCAGCCCAAGGCGTCGTACAGCACTCCGGTGTAGACGGCGTGCGCCGGCCGGGTCGGTGCACTCGCCAGCGTCAGGTTGCGAGCCACCTCGTCCGCCAGCGAGTGGCCGACCTGGAGCAGCTCCAGAGCCTCCGGCCGGGCGCTGGTCTCCACCAGGGCGGTCAGCACCTGTTTGCGGACGTCGGTCAGCTCCGGAAACGACAACCGATCGAGGACTACCCCGTTGCCCCGGCGTGGTGGTGCCGACTTGGATTCCGAGGGCGGCAGCAGAACGAGCACGTCCGAGACTCTATTCGACTCGTCGAGGTGAGAAACTTCGTGTCATGCCTAGAAGCACAGCCCGGCTAGCAGCGCCACCGGTCCTGCTCCAGCAGGCTGAGCTGATCGCCCGGTTCGACGCGATCCGGTCTCGAGCCGGGGTCCCGGCCGACTTCTCGCCCGAAGCGCTGGCCGAGGCCGCGCGGGTGGTTCCGGAACCGAGTGACGCCGACCTGACCGACCTGGAGTTCGTCACCATCGACCCGGCCGGGGCGACAGATCTGGATCAGGCGATGTGTCTGACCCGCCGACCCGGGGGCTATCACGTCGACTACGCGATCGCCGACGTCCCTGCGTTCGTGCTGCCCAGCGGTGCAATCGCGGCCGAGGCGATGGTTCGGGGGCAGACTCTTTATGCTCCGGACCGGCACACGCCGCTGCATCCACCGGCCCTCAGCCAGGATGCGGCCAGCCTGCTCCCGGACGTCGTCCGGCCGGCCTTCGTCTGGCGGTTCGATCTGGACGAGCAAGGCGTGGTGCAGTCGGTCGACCTGGTTCGGGCTACCGTCCGCAGCCGCCGTCAACTCGACTATGCGCAGGTGCAGACCGCGCTGGACACCAACGAACCCGGTGCGCTGGGTGAACTGGCCCGGCTGCTGCAGGAGATCGGGGAGCGACGGCAGACCCTGGAACAGGCCCGCGGTGGAGCCAGCCTGCCGCTGCCGGAGCAGGAAGTGTCTGCCGACGACTCGAAGAGCGGGTTCACCTTGCGCCTGCGGGCCGGCCGGCCGATCGAGGACTGGAATGCGCAGCTGTCCCTGATGACCGGCATCGCCGCCGCAGAGCTGATGTTGAAGGCCGGGGTCGGGGTGCTGCGGACGTTGCCGGCGCCGGAGGCGGGGGCGATGAAGCGGTTCCGTCGCCAGGCTGTCGCCCTGGGCATCGACTGGCCGGACGGCGAAAGCTACGGCACGTTCCTGCGCCGGATGGACGGCGGTCGCCCGAAGGAACTCGCGCTGCTGCACGCGGCCGGGGCACTGTTCCGCGGCGCCGCCTACGCGCCGTTCGACGGGACGCCGCCGGATCAGACGCAGCATGCCGCGGTGGCCTCGGCCTATGCGCACGTGACCGCTCCGCTGCGGCGGCTGGTGGATCGGTTCGGCTTGGTCGCCGCGCATGCCGCCCACCGCGGTGAGCCGGCTCCGGAGTGGGTCCGGGCCGGGCTGCCGCTGCTTCCGGCGGCGATGGCGGCCTCGGACCGGTTGACCGGTGAGGTCGAACGGCGCTGCGTGGACGCCGTGGAGATCGCCGTGCTGGCCGGGAGGACCGGCGAGGAGTTCGACGCGGTAGTGGTGGACGCCGACGAGGACAGCGATGGCGGCCGAGTGCAACTGCTCGACCCACCGGTGCTGAGCCGATCGTCGGGCCGGCTCAGCCCCGGCGCCACGGTCCGGGTCCGGCTGGACTCGGTGGACGAGGCCACCAGCACGTTGAAGTTCAGCGCCGTCCCCCAGGCTTAGCGGAGCTTCACCCGATTCCGGGTCGGCACGCTGAGGTGCGGGTTCGCGGTCAGGTAACTGGAGAGGGCGTCGCGCTCCAAGCCACCGGTCACTCTGGAGGTTCCGGCCGCCAGGGCCGTGAACCCGTTCTCGCCGGCGGCGTAGAAGCTGTTCACCGTCACCCGGACGGTGCCGCTCGCGGTCAGCTTCTTGCCGTTCAACCGGAAGTCCCGGATCCGGATCCGATGCCCGCAGGCCAGCCCCGGATCGTAACTGTAGGTGAAGCCGCGGCTGACGCCGAGCGGCACTCGCTGGTCTGGGCTGGGCGCCGCCGAGTTGCAGAATTGCAGCTCCAACACCGCGTCCAGTTGCCGACCGGTGAGACTCATCGTGACCAGCTGCTGGCCGAACGGTTGAGCTGCGTAAACCTCGCCGTACGTGACGGTTCCCTTCGCCAGGTCGGTACGGATGAACCCGTGCGCGGCAAGGGCGATCTGGGCGGCACCCTTCGCTTTCGGCGCGGTTTCCGCGAGTTGGGCGTCGGCGACCAGATCGCCGAGCGCGGTCTCACCGCTGGCGCTGGGGTCTCGGGTGGCGGCCCGGCTCAGGTGACCGACTTTGCGGTTCGCGATCGGGCCGATCAGCTTCTGGTAGCGCTTCACCACGGCGGCAACCGCAGGGTCCGGCGTCCGCTGGTGGGTGACGATCGAGTTCTTGGCACTGATTTTCGTCACCGTGTGCGCGTTCGGGTCGATCCTCAGCTGCACCGTGGTGAGCAGCCGGCCGTACGAGGCGGCACTGGTCAGCAACGTGCCCTTGACCGTGCAGATGTACGGCTTGTGGGTGTGCGCGCTGATCACCGCGTCGACCTGGCCAGCGACGGCCTTGGTGACGTCGACCACTGATCCGGCCATCCCGACGCAACTGTTGATTCCGCCCTTGGCCCCCTTCATCTGGGCTGCTCCGTTGTGCGTCAGAACCACCACCGCGTCGGCCCCGGCCGCCCGGACCTGAGGGGCCAACCTGTTGATCGTCGCGGCCTCGTCCAGGAACTTCACATCCTTGACTCCGGCGGCGGCGACCAGGCTGGGGGTGTCCGTCGTGACCGTCCCGATGAACCCGATCTTCGCGCCACCGACGTCCTTGATCACATAGCCGGGGAAGATCGATGTTCCGGTGCTGCGGTCCACCACGTTGGCGGCCAGCATGTCGAAGGTCGTCCCGGCGTATCCGTTGCCGTCCTGGCAGCCGTCCACCGGGTGGCAACCGCCGGCGACGATCCGCCGAATTTCCGCCGTGCCCTCGTCGAACTCGTGATTGCCGACCACGCCGACGTCAACGATCTTGTTCATCGCCTCGATCGTCGACTCATCGTGGTAGTAGCCCGAGATCATCGGGCTGCCGCCGATCAGGTCGCCGGCCTCGACCACGATCGACGCCGGGTTCGCCCGCTTCGCAGCTTTGATCTTCGCTGCCAGGTAGGCGGCGCCACCGGCCGGAACGTACCCGGCGCCATGGCTGGTGCCAGTCTTCGCGCTGATCGACAGGTGATCCGGTTCGAGGTGCCCGTGGAAGTCGTTGAACGCCAGAATCTGCGCGTTCACCACGGCGGCGGCCGGCTTGGCAGCCGACACCGCTGCGACAGGCCGAGTCGGGGTGGAGTGCGTCGCGGCGGCCGGCGCGGAGGCGGGCGCCGCCGATGCGGCCAGGAAAAGCGCCGAGGCCGCTAAGGCGACGATCGTCAGACCAAGGGTCACCCGGCCTGGGCGGGTGCGGGGAAGGGGCATTTCGGATCTCCTCGCCGTGCGGGTGGGGACCTTTCTCTGGTGAATGTGGCAGTGGCGAATGGCGCGGAGGGTTTCCAGAAATGTGCGTTAAGTGACCAGCTGGCGAAGCTCCACCGTTGTGGCCCTACGATGGTGGTGGACGAGTCGGACGGGCGACCGCGTCGGCCGGTGCTTGCGCCGGCTGCCGAGGAAAGTCCGGACTCCACAGGGCAGGGTGGTGGGTAACACCCACCCGGGGTGGCCCGCGGGAAAGTGCCACAGAGAACAGACCGCTGCTCTCTACGGCCCGGCTCCGGTCGGATCGCAGTGGGCAGTAAGGGTGAAACGGTGGTGTAAGAGACCACCAGCGTGCCGGGTGACCGGTGCGGCTCGGTAAACCCCACCCGGAGCAAGGTCAGACAGGGTGCGTTTGAGGGCTGCCCGCCCGAGCACCCGGGTAGACCGCAAGAGGACGGCGGCAACGTCGTCCCGAGATGGATGGTCGCCGTCGCCGTCGGGGAGACCCGGCGGTGATACAGGATCCGGCTTACAGTCCGACTCGTCCCAATATCGTTACGGTTTCGAACCGCCCTGGTTCGCGCCGCGCCCTGGTTCGCTCAGGCCAACTTGCTGGTGAGCGCTGCTTGAGCGTTCGACACCTGGGGTGTCGCTGCGGCTGTCAATTGGGACACCCGCTGCTTGGACACACCCATCACAATGGCGATCTCGGCCCCGCTAAGCCCGCGCTCGCGAAGCGTCTTGGCCAGAGCGCGAACCTTCACCGCGGCCTGTTCCTGCGCCCGGACAGCATCGGCCTGTGCTTCGCGGGCCGCGGCCAATGCGCCCCCGAGCCCGGCGCCTGGATCGATGTCGGTGATCGTCACGCGCACGGCTCCGGCGGGAACGTCGCGGTTCAGGCCCACGTAGTCGGCGACCATCGCCTCGACCTGGGTGAGAGTGCGCGCCTGGGTCGTTCCGCCGCCGGTGATGTGCAGGACCCACCAGCGCCCCTCGCGAACCGCCTGCACCTCGACGTTCACCGTCTCCGTCATTGCAACCATCCTCTCGGTCGGCACCCGATGTCGGCCTCGATCGCCCCGACCACTCACGCACTGATCTCGCGATGTCGAGGAACTGTTGTCTGGTGGCTGCCACAGCCACATTGCCAGATCGTGTGGCGACCACCCTGGCGAATCGGTAAGCACCCAGATCGACGGAGTGCTCGCTCCACTGCCGTGCGTCTCATCGGCTTGGGCATGAGTCTATCCCCTCTTTACTTGGGTATCTAGGGGTACTTTACCGATCTCCGGCGGTCAAGCGACGGTGGCCAAAGCGACGCAGGAAAGCTGAGGCTTGCGCCATCCAGGGGGCTTCCAGTTGCTTCTGCGGTGGTCAGGGGGAGCCCTCGGGGTACGATCCAGACCCCGAAGCGCGAGGAAGGGATCCTGTGACGTCGTCGCCAGAACACCGTGCGGCGGCGCTCGCCAATCAGCGAGCCGCGGCTTTCATCCGTTTCCAGATGATCGGCGATCACGAGGCGATGCACTTCCTGCTCACCGATCTTGATGAGTACGGGCGGCTCGGCTTCGTCACCGCGCTGGCCTCGATCGCCTCCACCCTCGCCACCCGGTCAATGGGCGAGCAGGGCGCGCTCGACTATCTCAAGCTGCTGGCCGAGACCAGCGCGTCGCTCGCCGAGCCCCGCGATTGACCCTGAGGCCTCCGGTGAGGTCTCAGGGCTCGGGTGCGGTCTCAGGCGCCGGTGGCGTCCGCCAGCTGAGTCAGCCAGGCCGCGAAGCCGGTAGTGCCGGCGAACGTCTCGTCGGCGAGGGCCAGTAGCTGCGGATCGGTCTCCGAGCCGTGGTCCACGATCAGGGTGTATCCGGAAACGCTGCGAACTGCCCGGAGCGCCGGGATGTCCCCGAGGTCGTCACCCGCGTACGCGATGGTCACCGGCCGCTCGGCGGTGAGCAGGGTGCGGACGGCCGAGCCCTTGTCGATCTCGATGGGCGGGCGCAGTTCCTCGACGAACTTGCCGGGTTCTGATTGGAGACCGGTCCGGGCAGCGATCCGCCCGGTGGCATGGCGAACGGCGGCGCCGGCCGCTGTCAGGTCGCCGGCCTGCCGCCAGTGCACTGCCACAGACACCGATTTCCGCTCGATGCGGATCTCGGATGACTCGGGAAAGATCTCCGCCAAGGCCTCAGCCGCCTCGCTGACCGGTTCCAGCCACCTCTCGGCCTCCGGATGAAGGCGCCGCACGCCGTCCTGGAACTCCTCGATGCCGTAGGACCCGATCAGCCGGACGCCGTCCAGCTGGATGCGGTTCGCCAGGAATTCGACCGGTCGTCCAGAGATCACGGCGACCAGGCCCAATCGCTTGGCGAGCCGGCCCACGATCGCGGCGACCTCGCCGGGCATCGCGCTGGTCGTTGGATCGTCAACGATCGGTGAGAGGACACCGTCGAAGTCGAGGATCAACGCGGAGGTCGCTGGATCTGCGGCGAGGGCGTCGAGTGCGTTCGGTCGGGAACTCATGTCAGGACTCCGAAGCTCGCAATAGGGATGAACCACGCCCGTGGTCGGCGGTGCGCGTCACTGGCAACACAGGCAGAAAACCTGGCCGGCGGGATCGGCGTAGACCCGGAACTGCTCGGCACCGGGCTCCGGAGGGCCGGTCAACGGCCGCGCCCCGAGCCTGGTGACGTGCTCGTGCCCGGCCACCAGGTCGTCGACGTCGATGTCCAGGTGCACCAGGAATGGCTGACCCGGCTCTGGCCAGGGATTCGGAATGCTTGTCCGGTCGCGCTGAAAGGCCAGATTGGGGCCGCCGTCCGGAGGGGTCAGCACCAACCAGGCGTCGCCGTCCGGGTCCGCGGATTCCTGCCCCTTCTGGTAGTGCCAGCCGAGCAGGCCGCGGTAGAAGTCCGCGAGCGCTCGCGGGTCAGGGCAGTTCAGGACGACGTTCGCCAGGCGGGCAGTGCGGGTTCGGCCGGCCAAGGGTCACTCGGTCAGCTCGCTGGCCAGCACCGCCGCACCGATGATGCCCGCATCGTTCAGCAGTTGGGCGGGCACGATGTTGGTTCGCAGATTCAGCAGTGGCAGGAACTTGGCACTCTTCTTGCTCACCCCGCCGCCGACGACGAGCAGGTCCGGGGAGAACAGCTTCTCCACGGTGCTGAAGTAGGTCTGCAGCCGATGGGCCCACTTCTCCCAGGAGAGATCTTCCTTCTCCCGAGCGCTGTCGGCGGCCCGGCTCTCGGCGTCGTGGCCGTCGATCTCCAGGTGCCCGAGTTCGGTATTCGGCACCAGCACGCCGTCCATCAGTAGCGCCGATCCGATCCCGGTGCCGAGCGTCACGACGATCACCACGCCCTTGACCCCGCGAGCGGCACCGAAGCGGGCCTCGGCCAGGCCGGCCGCGTCGGCGTCATTGATCACATGGACGGCGCGGCCGAGCCGGGCGGTGAACAGCGCGTCGATATCGGTGTCGATCCAGGACTTGTCGACGTTCGCCGCCGACTTGGCCACCCCGTGCTGGATGATCGCCGGGAAGGTGACTCCGATCGCCGCGTCCCCGGTCTCGTCCTTCTCGAACGACTGGACGACCTGTGCGACCACGTCGGCGACCGCACCGGGAGTGGACGGCGTCGGCGTCGGAATTCGCAGCCGCTCGGCCGCGAAGTGGCCGCCGTCCAGATCGACCGGGGCGCCCTTGATCCCGGACCCGCCGATGTCGATCCCGAACCCGCGCCGTCCGGTGCTGGTACCCCGGGCGGCGACTTCTCCCGCCGTCACCGCTTCGTTGCCCGAATGTGTCGTCATCTCTCAGACCTCGTCCCTGTGGTCCTGGATCCAGTCCCGGAGTAGTCGGCTGTGCGTTTTCAGCGACCCTGCCACAGTCACGGCAGGGTCAAGATCTCGGCGCCGGTGTCGGTGACCAGGATCGTGTGTTCGAATTGTGCGGTGCGACGCCGATCGCGCGTCACTACTGTCCAGCCGTCGTCCCACATCGTCCACTCGGATGTGCCCAGGGTGAGCATCGGCTCGACCGTGAACGTCATTCCGGGCTCGATCACGGTGTCGAAGGCGGGCGCCGCATCGTAGTGCGGGACCACCAGTCCGGAGTGGAACGAGGTACCGATGCCGTGCCCGGTGAACTCCCGGATCACGCCGTAGTTGAAACGCTTCGCGTAGGCCTCGATGACCCGGCCGATGATGTTGATCTGCCGGCCCGGCTTGACCGCTTTGATCCCGCGCATCATCGCTTCGTGGGTGCGCTCGACCAGCAACCGGGACTCCTCGTCCACGTCGCCGACCAGGTACGTAGCGTCGGTGTCACCGTGCACACCGACGCCGTCGATGGTGAGGAACCCGGTGATGTCGATGTTCACGATGTCACCGTCAACGAGCACCGTGGAGTCCGGGATGCCGTGGCAGACCACCTCGTTGACGCTGGTGCACAGCGACTTCGGGAAAGCCTTGTAGCCCAGGGTCGAGGGATAGGCCTGGTGGTCGAGGAGGAACTCGTGCCCGATCCGATCCAACTCGTCGGTGGTGATGCCGGGAACGATGTGCTTGGACACCTCGACCAGGGCCTGCGCGGCGATCCGACCGGCGAGCCGCATCCGCTCAATGATCTCGGCGTCCTTCACCTCTGGCCCGGTGTACTTGGCCGGCGCAGGGCGATCGACGTATTCGGGCCTGGGGATGGCGGTGGGGACGGCGCGTCGCGGACTGATGACGCCCGGCACGAGGCTCCCCAGAGGGGCGGTCGTCCCCGCGGTTCCCGACAAGGTGCTCATGTGCACCAAGTCTAGGCGTTGGCTTGTGGACGGCAGGTGCGCAGGGGCGCGTGGTCGGCTCGGTTGACGGGCGGGTGCGAATCCGGCCGGGAGCATTACGCTCCAGGTCATGACCGAGGCGCCGCAATTCTTCTACAACGTCAGCACCGGCAAGGTCGAGGAGTTGGCCACCAAAGGCCAGTCCAAGGATCTGCTCGGGCCCTACCCGACCCGCGAGGCCGCGGCCGCCGCCCTGGAGACGGCCAGGGCGAAGACCGAGGCCTGGGACGAGGAGGACCGGAAGTGGAAGAACTGAACCTCAGCGCTTGAGCTTCGGCAGCACCTCGCGGCCGAAGACCTCGATCCATTCGGCTTGGTTGCGCCCGACGTTGTGCAGGTAGACCCGGTCGAAGCCGAGGTCGACGAACTTCTGGATGTACTGCAGGTGTTCGTCCGGGTCAGAGCTGATCACCATTCGGCCGTTGAAGTCCTCCGGTCGCACCAGCTTGGCCATCTGCTCGAAGTCGAACGGTGAACGGATGTCGGCCTTCGGGAACTTCATCCCACCGTTCGGCCATTCGGTCATGGCGTTGGTCAGGGCCTCCTCATCGGTGGCGGCCCAGGACATGTGCAACTGCAGTACCTTCGGCATCGTGTCCGGGTCCTTGCCGGCCTCGCGAGCGCCCTCGGCGAACTTGGCGAACAGCCCGTCGATCTTCTCCAGCGGCGCACCGACGGTGATGATGCCGTCGGCGAACTTGCCGGTCTTCTTCGCGTTGATCGGTCCGGCGGTGGCGATCAGGATCGGCGGGGCCTTCTCCGGCATGGTCCAGAGGCGGGTGCTCTCCATCTTGAAGAACTTGCCCTCGTGCTTGACGTCCTTGCCTGCCAGCGAGGCGGTGAAGAGCTTGTTGATCAGCTCGATGGCTTCCCACATCTTCAGCGACCGCTCGCCGGCCTCCGGCCAGTAACCGGGCACGATGTGCTCGTTCAGGGCCTCGCCCGTGCCCAGACCGAGCCAGGAGCGGCCCGGGTACATCGCCTCCTGGGTGGCCGCGGCCTGAGCCACGATCGCCGGGTGGAAGCGGAACGACGGGCAGGTGACGCCCGGCCCCATGTCGCCGGTGGTGCGTTCGCCGACCGCGGCCAGCACACTCCAGACGAACGAGGCGTTGCCCTGCTGCGGCACCCAGGGCTGGAAGTGGTCGGCCGCCATGCAGCCGCTGAAACCGTGCTGTTCGGCCAAGGCTGTGTAGCCGACGACCTCCTGCGGATCGAACTGCTCCAGCATCGCCGCGTATCCAACAGTCAACTCAGTCATGGATCAACGCTAGTTGGCTCACGGCTCGAGTGCAGACCGACAGGTGTGACTCTTTCGGTGGAGAATTCCGCCGGGTGCTCAGCAGCCGATCGACTTCGCCGGCAGCAGATTCAATAGTGCGAGCCGCTGTGATGTGGGCAAACTGGGGCGATGGCAGCTGATGCGAACGCGGGAACGGCACTGACATTCGGTGCGGGTATCACCGCGCACCACACTCGCGACGAGATGCTGGCCGCCGCCAGAACGGTCGAGGCCGCCGGGTTCGACGTCCTGAATGTCGCGGACCACCTCGGGAATCCGTCGCCGTTCGCGGTTCTGGCCGCGGCCGCCGCCGTCACCGAGCGAGTCCGACTACGTAGCTACGTGCTGAACGTATATTTTTGGAACTCCGCACTACTAGCTCGCGAGGTGGCCACGCTGGACGCGCTCAGCGCGGGCCGTTTCGAGCTGGGCCTCGGTGCCGGGCACATGAAACGCGAGCATGACGACGCAGGCTTGCCCTTCCCGCCGCTGGTCGAGCGGGTGGCCGAGCTGGAGCGGGTGGTCGTGGATGTTCGCCGCCGGCTGGCGGACTCGGCCTACTCGCCGGCGCCCGTGCAGACCCCGGTGCCGCTGTCGATCGGGGCCTGGAGCGATGGCTCGATGCGGGTGGCGGCGCGGCACGCGGAGATCCTCTCGCTGACCGGGATGGTGCAGATCAAAGGCAAGCCACCAGGGACGTTTGATCTCAGCCCGGTCCCCGAGGTGGATCGGCGCCTGGAGCGGCTGCGCGCCACGCTCGAACGGGAACGACCGGCCGAGCTCCCGCAGCCGGTGCTGGACTGCCTAGTGCAGCGCGTCGTCGTCGATACCGATCCGGAGGAGAGCGCCGCCGCGCTGGTCGCCGAGTACGGCGACAGCTACACCGTGGAGACGGTGCTGGAGTCGCCGTTCCTGCTGCTCGCGGCGACCCCCGAGGACGCCGTCGACGAACTGCTGCGCCGGCAGAAACGCTGGGGGATCAGCAGCTGGTGCACGCACACCGCGTCCATCCCGGCGTTCGCCGAGGTGGTCGCGGCCTACCGCGCGCGGGTCGGCGCTCAGCGGTAAGGCCGACCTGCCGGGCACCGGCCGCAGTGGGAGAGACCTGCCTCGGGATTGACATGCATCGGGATTGACGATGTATCCAGCGGCCGCGAACGTGGTCTCGTGATCGTTCAGCCATCTTCGCCCGAAGCGGCAGCGCAGCGGTTCGCCAGCTTGTTTCCGGAGATCTACCTGCGCTTCCACCGGCGGGACGAGAAGCGCTCGGAGCTCAGTGGAGCCTCCCGAGCGGTGCTCACGCATCTGGCGATGACCGGTCCGCTCACGGTCGGGGAGGCAGCCGGACACCTGCAACGCGCGCAGTCCGTGGTCAGCGAGATCGTCACCCAGTTGGCCGGCAAAGGGCTGCTGGAGCGGTGGCGTGATCCGCGGGATCGCCGCCGCACCCTGGTCTGGCTCACGCCGTCCGGGCTGCGGTTCCTCGAGCGCGATCGGGACGTGCTGTCGGTCGAGCTGCTGGCCGCAGCGTTCGCCGAGATGACGGCGTCCGAACAGGAGGCCCTGGCGAGGGGAGTGGACGCCCTGCTGCGGTCGAATCCGGAGCTGCCGGATCGAGCGATCCCCACCCACCGGCGGCCCCGGCCGGACCCACCACCTCAGCCATCGGATCAACCCCAGGAGAATCAGCAATGACCTCGAAAAACTGCGAAAGCTGTGGAATGCCCATCGAATCCGGGCAGTACTGCGGATACTGCACGGACTCGACCGGGCAGTTGCAATCGTTCGACGAGCGGTTCGAGCGAATGATCGGGTGGCAGGCCAGGCAGCATCCGGACGCCTCCCGGCAGCAGTTGGAGAGCGAGACCCTCGCCTATCTGGCCACCATGCCCGCCTGGCGGGACCATCCCCGGGTCCAGGCGGGCTGACGGGTACCCGGCTCGGTCACTCCTCGAAGGAGTGCTCCGGCGCCGGGAAGGCACCACCTCGGACGTCGTCCGCGTAGTCGCGTGCGGCTTGCAGCAGAGTCCCGCGGAGGTCGGCGTACCGCTTGACGAACCTCGGGGCCTTGCCGCCGTTCAGTCCGGCCATGTCGGTCCAGACCAGCACCTGGGCATCGCAGTCGGCGCCGGCGCCGATCCCGATCGTCGGGATGTCCAGCGCCTTCGTGATCTGTGCCGCGACCGGTGCCGGGACCATCTCCATCACGATCGAGAATGCGCCGGCCCGCTGCAGTGCGAGGGCGTCGTCCACCAGTCGATCGGCCTGCTCGCCCCGGCCCTGCACTCGGTAGCCGCCGAGCGCGTGCTCGCTCTGCGGGGTGAATCCGATGTGTGCCATCACCGGGATACCCGCACCCGTCAGCATCTCGACGTTGGGGACCTGTCGTACCCCGCCCTCCAGCTTGACCGCGTGCGCCAAGCCCTCCTTCATCATCCGGACCGAGGTCTCCAGCGCCTGCTGCGGTGACGCCTGGTAGGAACCGAACGGCAGGTCGGCGACGACGAGGGCCCGCTTGGCCGCCCCGGCCACGGCCCGGACCAGCGGGATCATCTCGTCCACCGTGACCGGCAGCGTGGTGGCGTAGCCGAGGACGTTGTTCGCGGCCGAGTCACCGACCAGCAGCACCGGGATGCCGGCCTCATCGAAGATCTGGGCGGAGAGCTGGTCGTAGGCGGTGAGCATGGCCCACTTCTCGCCTCGCGCCTTGAACTGGCTCAGGTGATGGATGCGGATCTTGCGCGGGGTCGGGGGCGACCCGGGCGCCGAGTTTCCGGGCGCCGAGTTTCCGGGCCCGGCCGCCGGTTCGGCGATCGGGGTTCGGGCTCCGTAGGGTGCTGGTTCCTCGTGCTGGACATTCGGGTCATTCACGGGAGGCCTCCTGGCTGGATCGCGCCCTTGCGATGGCTGAACCATCGTCCATCAGTGCGGCTGGGTCCGCTTCGGTCGACAGCGTGGCCGCGCTCACACTGCCGCGGTTTCAGGATTCATGCTCGCGCCACCGGCTGGTGATCGGCAGCCGCCGGTCCCGGCCGAAGGCGACCGGAGAGATCTTCGGGCCGGGGGCGGACTGGCGGCGCTTCCACTCGGCCCGGTCGACCATCGTCACCACGCCGTCCACCGTCTCCGGCTGGTACCCGGAGTCGATCAGCTCGGACCGGCCCTGAGCCCGCTCTACATAGGCTTGCAGCAGGTCGTCGAGCAGGTCGTACGGCGGCAGGCTGTCCTGGTCGGTCTGACCCGGCCGTAGTTCCGCCGAGGGCGGTTTGCTGATCGAGTTCTCCGGGATCGGCGGAACCTCGCCCAGCTCGACAGCCTGCGCGTTCCGCCACCGGGCCAGGGCCCAGACCAAGGTTTTCGGGACGTCCTTGAGCGGGTTGTAACCGCCGACCGAGTCGCCGTAGATGGTCGAGTACCCGACCGCCAATTCGGACTTGTTGCCGGTGGTCAGGGTCAGGTGGCCGTCCTGGTTGGACAGCCCCATCAGGACCACCCCACGCACCCGCGCCTGCAGGTTTTCCTCGGCAATCCCGGTCAGCCCGAGCGAGTCCAGGAAGGCCTGCACCATCGGGGCGATCGGAACCACCCGGTAGTCGGCGCCGATCCGCTTGGCCAGGTCCGCCGCGTCGTCCTTGGAGTGCTCGGAGGAGTACCCGCTCGGCATCGACACCCCGAAGACGTGTTCGCCACCGATCGAATCCGCCGCGATCGTCGCCACCAGCGCGGAGTCGATGCCGCCGGACAGCCCGAGCACGACCGAGCGGAAACCGTTCTTGCGAACGTAATCGCGCAGCGCCACCACCAGCGCCCGGTAGACCTCGGCCACGCCGTCCAGCGGGTCCGCGATCGTGCCTGGCTGCGGTGGGTACGGCGAGACCGGGCGATCACTGAGGACGACGTGCTGGACGTCGGGAATGCTCGCCTCGTCACTCGGCCGGGACGACGTCGCGATCGTGGTGCTCGGCCCGGTCGTGCTGCCGGCCGCCAGATCCAGGTCGGCGATCAGCAGGGCATCGTCGAACTGCGGCGCCCGGGCGATCACCTCGCCGTCCTGGCCGACGACGATGGAGTCGCCGTCGAAGACCAGATCGTCCTGCCCGCCGACCAGGTTGACGTAGGCCACCGGGCAGCCGGCCTGGCCGGCTCGCCGAGCCACCAGGGTCTTGCGGGTGTCATCCTTGTCGCGCTCGTACGGCGAGCCGTTGATCACTAGCAGCAGGCCGGCGCCGGCCTCCCGCGCGGCGGCCACCGGGCCGCCCTCCTGCCAGATGTCCTCGCAGATCGCCAGTTGGACGTCGATCCCCTGGACCCGCACCAGAGTCAGGTCCCGGCCCGGGACGAAGATCCGGAACTCGTCGAAGACGCCGTAATTCGGCAGGTGGTGCTTGGCGTACCGGGCGACCACCGCACCACCGTGCAGCACAGCGGCGCAGTTCTGCGGCGCGCCCTTCGGTGTCCCGTCGGCGTCCCGGTCCTGCTGAGCGTGCTCGCCGCCTCGTTCGCTCGAACCGTCGTGGGCGGACTGGTGCTCGGCGTGGTCCAGGTAACCCACCACCACGGGCAGCTCACCGAACCCGTCTGCGGCCAGGTCAGCGGCCAATTGACGGACGGCGGCCCGGGAAGCCTCGACGAAGGACGAGCGCAGCGTCAGATCCTCCACCGGGTAACCGGTGAGCACCATCTCCGGGAACGCCACCAGGTGCGCCCCAGCTGCCGCCGCTCGCGCCGTCCAACTCCTGATCAGGGCGGCATTCCCGGCCAAGTCGCCGACCGTGGGGTTGATCTGGGCGAGCGCAAGGCGCAGTTGCGGCATGGCTTCACCTTAAGCGAGACCCACAGCCGCACCGCTCCAGGCCTCGCGTGCTCCGGTTCTCGCGTGCTGCGGCCGCCACCTTCGCTGTTCCGGAGCTCACGTTCTGCTGGGGTGACGGTGGCTTGATCAGCGGCACTTTGGTATTGCTCCAGCAGTACCAAACCGCCGCTGATCAAGCCACCGTCGAGTTGGCAGGGCTCTGGGGACGGGCGCGAGGGTCGTGGAGGATGCGTTGCGCGGGTAAGCCGAGCAGAGCAAGCGGTGTGCACGCCGGGTTGCCGGGGGTGCGGGGTTGCCGGGGGTGCCGGGGGTGCCGGGGGTGCGGGGTTGCGGGGTGCCGAGGTTGCGGGGTGCCGAGGTTGCGGGAGTTGCGGGGTGCCGAGGTTGCGGGGTGCCGGGGTGCCGGGGTGCCGAGGTCGGGGTGCCGAGGTTGCGGGGTGCCGGGGTTGCGCGCGGGTGGCCTGGTTCGGCTGGTCTGTGCTCAGGCGGTGATTCGGGGTTGAGCCAGGATGTGCGGCCTGGGCCGGTCGCGGAGCGCCTGATATGCGCGTTCTACCCGGGTTCGGATGGACATCGGCTCGTTGGTGATCATCCGCGGAGTGACGCCGAGCACGACCACGCCGCACTCACCCAGCAGGCTGTCGCCCGCCACGGTGGCGTCCCACTGCTGGTCGCGTAGGTGATAGGTGCGCGAATGCACTTGTACGGCCAGCCCTACCTCGTCGACCCAGACGTCCGGTGTGGGCAGTCGTACACCGTCGACTGACGTCAGCAGGGGATTGGCCCAGACCTCGGGGAGGAGATGACTGGTCCGGAGCAATGCCAACAGATCGACCTCTGGAACGGACCAAGCACCGGCTTCGGCGGCATCGACTGCTCGCCGGACCTTGGCGCTGCCCTTGCGCGAACCGCATTCCAGCTCATGCCGAAGGGCACGGGTAGTGACGATGCCCCGCTGCACTGCCTCCAGCACGATTGCACCAGCCTCTCGGTCATTCGGCAGGTCCCGCGCGGCGTCGACGACGGCTCGTGCTCGCGACGAGATTCGCAACGGCCCGCGCAGCCAGGGTGCGGCATCTGGCCTCTTGGTACGGGTGACGATAACCGTGTCGGTGGATCGCGCATGGAGGCGATCCGGCAAGGTCAGGCGAATGATCGGGGATCGGCGGGCAGCCTCGACACCGTGCCATCCGGCCGCGGTCCATGAGCTGATGATCGCTTCCGGCCCGGCGTAGAGCTGAGCGGCGATCAATCGCTGAACTGGGTCGAGCACGCCGGTGAAGGTGGCTACCACCCCGGGGAGGACCGCTCGCCACGAACGCCCCAGCCGCCATTGCAGCGCCCCCCGGCTGATCCCAGCCGTCGTAAGTTGCGTTCGGGCGGCCAGCCCATGCTGCTCC